>CACYEE010000119.1 GCA_902773415.1 uncultured Actinomyces sp. | reverse complement strand
CCGGTGGCCTCGGCGGGCGCGGGAAGCCTGGATGTGGCGCGCGTGCGCACGCCGGCCGCTTCGTTGCCTGGGGCGGGTGCCTGGGCAGCCGTTGCCGCGGCGGGCGTGGCAACGACTGCGGCGGACGGCTCGGGGATGCGTTCGTGGCGTCCGTAGGGGGCCGTCGGCTCCGGGTGGCGCACCGGAGGTTCGGGGCTTGCGGAAGGCTGCGGAGGCTGGGGCGCGACGATGGGGATTCTCCGAACGAGAAGCGCGTCGTCGACGGAACCGCGCATGCGTTTGAATTCGACGAGCGCCTGGCGCGCGTCGGCAGGCCGGTCCTCGGGATTCTTCGCGGTGAGGCGTGCGATGAAGGAGTCGATTTCCGGCGGAAGCCAGTCGGCCTGGTCGCCTGCGCGCGGCATCGGCTCGTTCATGTGCTTGAAGGCCGTCTGCATTGGCGTGCCGCCGCGGAACGGAAGGATTCCCGTGAGGAATTCGTAGGTCATGATGCCCAGCGAGTAGAGGTCGGCCGGGGGAGCGAACCGGCCCGAGCCGATTGCTTCCGGCGGGATGTAGGCGACGGTGCCGAGCATCGTTCCGGTTGGCGCCGAATCCGCGTCGATGACGTGGGCAAGTCCGAAGTCGGCGACTTTTGCATGCACCTCGGAGGGCCGCGCGACGTCCGATTCGGCAATCGCGCAAGCGAGCAGGACGTTTTCGGGCTTGACGTCGCGGTGAACGATTCCCGCGTCGTGGGCCGCCTGGAGCGCCTTGAGTACCTGCTCGACAAGCGCGAGCGTCGTGCCGAGGCTGAAGGAGCCGTGGCGCTGGAGTTCGCTTCGGGCATCCGGGCCTGGCACGTATTCCATGACGAGGTAGGCGCGCGGCCCGTCGGGAGATGCCCAGACTCCCTGGTCGTGGATGGCGACGAGGTAGGGGCTGGCGAGCCGGGCGGCGGCTCGCGCCTCCTTGTTGAACCGGGCGTTGAGCTCGGGCTTTTCGGCAAGGTGAGGGTGCATGAGCTTGATGGCGATGTCGCGTTCGAGGCGCTTGTCGCGCGCCCGATAGACGGCCGCCATTCCGCCGCGCCCGATGAGCGAGGCGATTGCGTAGCGACCGTCGACGACGGAGCCGACGAGAGAATCGTGCACGTTCATAGGCTACCGCGCGTGCCCTGCCCGCCCCCGTTGCCGTGGCCCGCGAGTCATTCTCGCGGCAGGTGAGGTGGGCCTCGCCCCGGCATCGTGTTCATGGCACGGAAGCGAGGAGACCGGCCCCGAGGTGCGCGCGGCCGCGGCGTGGGGTAGGCTCGCGGCATGGAAGAAACGTGGATGTCGGTTCCTGAGGTTGCCGAGGCGCTCGGGCTTCGCCAGCGTGATGTGCGACGGATGCTCGAAGAGCATGTCCTTGTGGCGGTTCGGCGCGGGGAGAACAATGCGCTCGCGATTCATTCGCTTGAGCTTGTGGGCGAGCCGGGGAGCATGGAACCTCTCGGGGCGCTGCGAGGAACGCTGATTCGTCTTTCCGATGCGGGATTCGACGACGCCGAGGCGATGGACTGGCTTGTGTCCGCGAACGGGCTTCTGGGCGGCGACAGGCCAATCGACCTGCTCCGGGCGGGCAATATCCACGGCGTGCGCCGCGCGATTTTCTGAACGGAACCGGCTTTCGCTCCCAGGCCGATACGGAACGGGCGGACGGGCGACGGCAAGTCTGGGATCGCGGTGCCCCATCCGCCCCTGGGCATGGCGAAATCCCCTCGCATCCGGGCCAGGAGGGTCGGCGGCCCTAGTGCTCGAAGGCATCGCCTGCGTGGCGTTCGAGGAATTCGTAGACTTCGCGGTCTTCGACGCCGGGGAAGGTGCCGGGCGCAATGGCGGCGAGCATATGCGAGTGGACCTTCGGGCTGGGGCGGGCGAAGGAAGCCCACCGGTGCTGGAGGCCGTCGTTGGGGGTTCGGCAGCAGCTCGTGTCCGGGCACGTGGATCCGAACCGGTTGGCGGTTTCGCGGCCGCGGAAGCATCCGGCCTGGTCGAAGGGGACGCCGACGCAGATCGAGAAGTCGCCTTCGGGCAGGGCTTCGATTCTCGAGACCGAGAAGTAGGAGCCGGTCGGGGTGTCGGTGTACTGGTAGTACGGGCCAAGGTAGTCGGTGGCCGCAAAGGCCCGTCGCACGCCGAACTGGCGGCAGGCGCGCTGGCCCTCGATCGAGCCTTCGGGATTGCGGTTCAGTTCGATTCCGTCGTTGGCATAGGCCTTGTACATGACGCCGTCCTGTCCGACCCGAAGAAAGTGGCAGGGCATTCCCAGATGCTCCGTGGCGAGGTTCGTAAAGCGCTGGCAGGCTGCCTCGTATCCGACAGAGTAGGCGTCGCGCAGATCGGACATGGCGAGATCCTGCGAATTCATGGCCTCTCGCAGGCGCGGGACGAGGGTCTTTTCCGGCATGAGCACGGCTGCTGCGAAATAGTTGGACGACAGGCGCTGGCGAAGGAAGTCTTCGAAGGAACGGGGCGCGTCGAATCCGAGCGCCTGGTCGCCGAGCGCTCGCAGGATGACCATGCGCGGATCGCGTTCTGCGCGCGCGGCCGTCGAAATGTAGATGCGTCGCGAACGCAGGTCGGTGATGGAGCGCGAAGAATTCGGAAGGTCGGGAAGGCGGACGATGGCGAATCCGAAATGGGAGGCGATGTCGATGACGCCCGACTGGGGCAGCGGGCCGTCGTCGTGTCCGATGGCGGCGTTGATGTCGGCGGCGAGCGTTTCGATGTCGGGCAGGTAGTTGTTCCTGTCGCGCATTTCGTTGCGGAGCCTGAGGTTGGCGGCACGCGCGGCCTCGGAGGTCTGCTCGCTCATCTCCGTTTCGGACCGAAGCGACCGGTACGCCTCGACGAGTGCCCGCAGGGCGTCGGTGGGCAGACGCGGGCCGACATGGACGCCGGGAATGGCAAACCTGGAGGCGATGGGGGAATCCTGCATCGCCTTGAGTTCGAGCTCAAGGGCGGAGCGTTCGGAGGGAGCCTGCTGCTTGAGGAGCTCCTTGATCGGGACCTCCAGGACGCGGGCAATCGAATCGAGGAGGGCCAGGCGAGGCTCGCGCTTTCCGTTCTCGATCTGGGAGAGCAGCGACGGGGCGCGGTCGATGTGGCGCGAGAGCGTCGCGAGCGTCATTCCCCGAGCCTGGCGAACATGGCGGATGCGGGCGCCGAGAAGCGCAAGATCGATGCCGTCGAGCGGATCCCTGCTCATGAATTCAGACCCCCAATGGTCGAATTTGAGATAAAGGCCTATGGAATGCTACCAAAACAGCCGATGGTCCCGAGGGGGACGGACGAAAAACAAAGGCCTGGAAATTTCGGCCGAATCCGGCGAGACGGAGGGGAACGGGCTGCAAGGCTTGGCGCTGCTCGGATTGCGGCGCTGCACGCTCCGGGCCCGTGGTGTTGCGCTTCATCGTCGCCCCTCCGTCGCCGCGAGGCCCGCGAGGGTCTACAATGTACGGCGGACGGATCATCGACGCATTGTCGACAGACACCAACGACACAGAGGAGTAAGCGTGTCCGGACATTCAAAATGGGCAACCACGAAGCACAAGAAGGCCGCCAACGACGCCAAGCGCGGCAAGCTCTTCGCCCGCCTCATCAAGAACATCGAGGTTGCGGCCCGCACGGGCGGCGGCGACCCCGCCGGCAACCCGACCCTCTACGACGCCATCCAGAAGGCGAAGAAGAATTCGGTTCCTTCCGACAACATCGACCGCGCCGTCAAGCGCGGTTCGGGCGACGGCGCGGACGCGGTCAACTACGAGTCCATCACCTATGAAGGCTACGCTTCCGGCGGCGTCGCGGTTCTCATCGAGTGCCTGACCGACAACCGCAACCGCGCAGCGTCCGAAGTCCGCGTCGCCCTGACCCGCAACGGCGGAACGCTTGCGGACCCGGGTTCCGTGTCCTACCTTTTCTCGCGTACCGGCGTCGTCGAGGTTCCCAAGGCGGACGGGCTTGAAGAGGAGGACGTCTTCATGGCGGCCATCGAGGCAGGCGCCGAGGAAATCGAAGACATGGACGACGTCTGGGAGATTACCTGCGGCCCGTCCGATGTCGTCGCCGTGCGTACCGCCCTCCAGGAGGCCGGCATCGACTACAACTCCGCCGAAGTGCAGTTCCTGCCGTCGATGAAGGTCGAAGTGGACAAGGAAGGCGCCCTGAAGGTCATGAAGGTCCTCGACGCGCTCGACGACCTCGACGACGTGCAGGAAGTCTACTCCAACGTGGACATTCCCGATGCCGTCATGGCCGAGTTCGAGGGCGAGGAGTAATCTGATCTTTCCCTCGGGCAGGGCGTTGTCTCGGTGCTGCCCCGCATGGTGTCCAGGCGTGCGGGGCAGCTTCTTTCTCGTGCGGCCTCATGCGGCGAGCAGGCCGGACGGTTCGGACGACACTATCGTCATGAGATCCGGACGGTGCTGCGAGCGGACTGGGGTTGTCGTGTCTGTTGGCAGGTTGCTCGCGGCCTGTCGCATGTGAGTGGCCGAGGGGCAGTTCGTGTTCGACGGGCGAAAGGAGACCGAGCGCGGTACGGATGCGCTTGCGGTCGCGATGCTCGGCCCGATTTCGCGCAGGGTGCGCCGCCGGTCAGCCTTGGCGTCGCGGCGGCCCCGGCGGCCCGGGTCCTGTTCGCCGATGCCCAGCTCGCGCGGCCCGGGCGGGCCGCGCGCAATCGAGGCGAGGAACGGCATGTGCGGCTCTTGCGATGGCTGGTTTTGAAAGCGGTAGCGTCCACGCGTGTCATGCATGCGATGCTTCAGACAATCCTGCAAATCCGGGAAAGGGTATGCTGGCTTTCGTGCTGCAAAGCAGAGGCACGCAAGCCGGGAGCGACGAGGAGCGGGCGCAATGAAAGCGGCAATCCTAAGCAGATACGACAAAAATGGGTGCGATCTCGAAATTGGGGAGATTCCCGTTCCTGAGGTTGGCGACCGCGACGTTCTGGTGAAGATCCATGCCGCAGGCGTGAATCCGCTGGACAACATGATCGCTCGCGGCGAAGTCAAGATGATTGTCCCGCATGCATGTCCGCTGGTGATGGGAAACGAGTTCGTCGGAGTAATCGAACAGACGGGAGCGAAGGCCAGCAGGCATTCTGTGGGAGACCGGGTCTATGGAAGGATGCCTCTCGAAAGGATCGGTGCCTTCGCGCAATACGCTGCCATAGACCAAAATGCCGTGGCGAAGGTGCCGGAATACCTGTCTGACGAGGAAGCGGCTTGCGTTCCCCTGACAGCGCTCACGGCCTTGCAGGCATGCGAGCTCATGAAGCCCAGGTCCGGTGAGACGATTTTCATCTCAGGAGGTACGGGCAGCCTTGGCGCAATGGCGATTCCGATTGCCAAAAGCTATGGACTGAACGTTGTCACCAACGGCAGCGCCGCAAACAGGGAACGGGTTCTCGCCTTGGGCGCAGATCGCTTTATCGATTACAAGACGGAAGACTATTCGCTGGTTCTTTCCGGCATGGACTACGTTCTCGATACCCTTGGAAATCGGGAACTCCCGAAGGAATTCGGCATTCTGAAGAACGGCGGGAAGCTCGTATCCCTGCGAGGAATGCCCAATGGCGAATTCGCTGTTCGCAGCGGCATGTCCGCGGTGAAGAGGCTTCTGTTCAAGGTGGCCGGAAGAAAATGCGATCGGATGGCTGCCAGGAAGAACCAGCGCTACTATTTTGTTTTCGTCCATGAGGACGGGGCGGGACTCGAGCGGGTATCCGAGATATTCGCCCAGCGGCGCATCGAGGCATCCGTCGACGAGGTGTTTTCCCTTGACGAAGCGAATGCGGCGCTGCAAAAGGTAGCTACAGGACGGTCGCGGGGAAAGACCATCTTGAAGATGGCGAGCTGAAGCAGGCGTCGAAGGCGCGTCGCGAGGCGCGCATGCCGGGACCGGCGTCGCAAGATGGCCTGCGGGTATTGCGACGCGCGGGGTCTGCGGACTTGCGTCGCGCTCGCGGTAGGTTTGCCCTATGCGAGTTCTTGGCGTCGATCCCGGCCTGACGCGCTGCGGCCTGGGGACCATCGAAGCGGAGGCTGGTCGAAGGGCGAGCCTCGTCGACGTGCGCGTGGCGCGGTCAAGCCCGCACATGAGCCCCGACAAGCGCCTGCTGATCATTGCCGACGAGATCGACAGGGTCATCGAGGAGACGAAGCCGGATGTCATGGCCGTCGAACGGGTGTTTGCGCAGGACAATGTGCGTTCGGTGATGGGCACCGCGCAGGTGGCCGGAATCGTCCTGCTTGCCGCTGCCCGCGCCGGGATTCCCATCGAGATGCATACCCCTTCGGAGGTGAAGGCTGCCGTGACGGGTTCGGGCCGCGCCGGAAAGCAGCAGGTCGAGGCAATGGTGCAGAGGATTCTTCGCCTCCGGGAAAGGCCGAGGCCGGCCGACGCCGCCGACTCCCTCGCCATCGCGATATGCCAGGCCTGGCGTGGGGGGACGGCTTCGCTCTGCGCCCAGCCTGACCGCACCCAGCATGGCGGCGCGGGAACCTTGCCTCGCGCGCACGGGGCCGATTTGACGCCCGCGCAGAGGATGTGGGCGAATGCCGAGCGCATGTCGCGCCGCCACGGTGCGGTTGCGCCGAAATAGGCTGTGGCTGCGCGCGAGGCGCGGATGCGGCCGGGCGACGTGCGCTCCGGGCGCAGGCGCGCCGAAAACCGCGCCGGTTTTGTCTCGGCGGCTCTGGCATAGTTGTGGTCAGGCAGTTTCAGGAACGACGGGAAGGAGCGGTCAATGATTTCGAGCCTGAGAGGAACGGTGCTTCACGTCGGCGTCGACAGTGCCGTCATCGAAGCGGGAGGCGTCGGCCTGCGGATTCTTGCCACGCCGGCCACCCTGGCCGAGCTGCGGGAGGGAAGCGATGCCTTCGTCCATGCCTCCTTCGTCGTGCGCGAAGACTCCATGACCCTCTTCGGTTTTGCCGACGCCGACGAGCGCGATACCTTCGACACGCTCCGGTCGGTCAAGGGAATCGGTCCGAGGATCGCCCTCGCCATCCTCGCGGTCCACGCTCCCGACATCCTTCGCGCCGAGGTTGCCGCCGAGAATGCCGCGGCTCTCCAGAGAGTGCCCGGAATCGGAAAGAAAGGAGCCCAGCGCATCATTCTCGAACTTGCGGGAAAACTCGGGCCCGCTGCGGGCAGTGCCGGCGCCCCCGCGACGGGTGCCGGCGGCGGCGCGGCAGGTTCCGACGTCGTCGCTGCGCTCATGAACTTCGGGTGGTCCGAAGCCGAGTCGGCTTCCGCCTGCGACGAGGCGATGAAGGCCAACCCGGACGGCAGCGTGAGCGACCTGCTGCGCGCGAGCCTCCAGATCATGAATTGGAGGCGCTCATGAGCATCGGCTTTCCCTCCGAGCTTGTCAACCCGGACGGTTCGGGTTCCGAACGAGCTGCCGAGGCGGCGCTGCGCCCGAAGGCCCTGACGGAGTTCGTCGGGCAGGAAAAGGTTCGCAGCCAGCTTGGCCTTCTGATCGAGGCTTCCCTCAACCGCGGGCGAGCTCCCGACCACGTGCTCCTTTCAGGCCCGCCCGGACTGGGCAAGACCACCCTCGCGATGATTGTCGCCAACGAGGTGAACTCCTCGTTGCGCCTGACTTCCGGGCCGACTCTCCAACGCCCCGGCGACCTCGCCGCGGTGCTGTCATCGCTCCAGGAGAACGACGTCCTCTTCATCGACGAAATCCACCGGCTCGCCCGGACCGCCGAGGAGATGCTCTACCTTGCAATGGAGGACTTTCGCGTCGATGTCATGGTCGGAAAGGGTCCGGGCGCGACGTCGATTCCGCTGCCCTTGCCGCGCTTTACCGTTGTCGGAGCGACGACGCGCGCGGGGCTCCTGCCCGCGCCCTTGCGCGACCGCTTCGGCTTTACCGCCCATCTCGACTACTACACGGAAAAGGAGCTGGCCCAGATCGTCGCGCGCAGCGCCGTCAAGCTCGACGCCGACCTGCGGCCCGATGCCGGCCGGGAAATCGCGGGACGCTCGCGGGGAACTCCCAGGATTGCGAATCGGCTTCTGCGGCGCGTGCAGGACTGGGCGGAAATCAACAACGAAGGCGTTCTCGATCTTGGTTCGGCCCAGGCCGCACTCGACCTGTTCGAGGTCGACCGCCTTGGCCTTGACCGGCTCGACCGCGCCGTGCTCGAGGCGACGTGCAGGCGCTTCGGCGGCGGGCCCGTGGGCCTGAACACGCTCGCAATGACCGTGGGGGAGGAGCCGGAAACCGTCGAGACGGTTGCGGAACCCTATCTGGTTCGCGAAGGTTTTCTCGTTCGTACCCCGCGCGGGCGAATGGCAACCCCTCTGGCCTGGAGCCACCTCGGCCTTGCGCCTCCCGCACAGGACGACACCCTCTTTTCGTGACGACCTGCCTGGCATCCGCGAGCCGGCGGGACGGCATGCGAATCCCGTGCGTGCCTTGCCGGAATTTCGGCACCAAGGCGCGCTCGCAGGTTGCGGACACGAGGTTAAGTGAGACGCGGCACGCGCCCGCGATTGCGGGTGGCACCGCGCCTGCGAGCCGCCTAGAATATCGCAGTACGTGTCTTTTGAGCGCTAGGAGTCCGAATGAGCGGCTTTTGGGACGGCATCGTCGGTCAGCTCGACCTTCGCATGGTTCTGGTCCTTATCGCAATGGGGCTTCTGTTCTACCTGCTGTCCCGGAATTCGAAGAACGTCGCTGCGGCGCGGGAAGCGGATAGGCAAACCTGGTTGAAGGTCGGAGCCAACGTGGCGACTGCTTCCGGCTTCCTCGGCACGATTGTCGATATCGACGGCGATGCCGTGACGCTTCAGTCTCCGGGCGGGGAAGAGACGGTCTGGCTCAAGGCCGCAATCAACCGTCCGATGGAGATTCCGCTTGCTCCTGCAAGCGAGGAAGAAAAGGCGCTCGAGGCAGAGGGAAACGACACTACGGAAACTGACGCTGCGAAGGGCCAGGAGAGCCGGGGCCAAGCCTGAGGCATCCTGACGCAGTCGGGTCTGACGAAAGAAACAACGAATGGCATCGCGAAACTACTCGACGACCACCGCCACGCCGTGGAAGAGGCTGGTCGTTCTCATTGTCCTCATCATCGCTCTTCTGGCCTCGCTGGCCATCGGCTCGATCGCGACCGGAAAGTCCCGCTGGACTCCCGACTTCGCTCTCGACCTTGAAGGCGGAACCCAGCTCATCCTGACGCCCGTGACGACGGACGGTTCCGAAGTGACCCAGTCCGACGTCGACCAGGCAATCGAAATCATCCGCCAGCGTGTCGATGCTTCCGGCGTCGCCGAAGCGGAAATCACGTCGCAGGGCGGCGACAACATCGTCGTCTCCCTTCCGGGCACCCCGTCGCAGGAAACGCTTGATCTCGTGCGTACCTCTGCCGTGCTTCGCATGCGCCCGGTGCTGCAAATCGATTCGCCGCTTCCGTTGACGAAGGAGACGATTTCCGAAGGCGACGAGGCTTCCGAGGAGGG
>CACYEE010000118.1 GCA_902773415.1 uncultured Actinomyces sp. | reverse complement strand
CGGCCCTCGTTCACCTCCCACACGGTATTCGGCGCGACGGCCGAAAGCTCGTCCATGCCGTTGTCCCCGCGGAAAACGAGGGCGCGCGAACCTCGATCGGCAAGAACCTGGGCGATAATGGGTGCCTTGTCGGGCGAATAGACGCCGATGACGGAGGTCGTCGCACGGGCAGGGTTCGTCAGCGGACCAAGAACGTTGAAGGCGGTGGCAATCGCGAGCTCGCGGCGCGCCTGTGCCGCGAAACGCATCGAGGGATGGAAGTAGTTCGCGAAGCAGAAGGTGATTCCCAGCTCCTTGAAGACTTCCTCGACGGCTTCGACGGGAAGGGCGAGACCGATTCCGAGCGCTTCGAGAACGTCCGCGCTTCCGCAGTGCGAGGAGGATGCGCGGTTTCCGTGCTTGACGACCGGCACTCCCGCAGCGGCGATGACAACGGCGGCCATTGTCGAGATGTTGACGGTTCCGAGCCTGTCGCCTCCCGTCCCGACAATGTCGAGGCATTCGCCTTCGATCCGAAGCGGGCGGGCATGGTCGAGCATCGATTTCGCAAGACCGGAGATTTCCGCTGCCGTTTCGCCCTTTGTCGCGAGGGCCGCGAGGAAGCCCGCGAGAACAACGGGCGACGTGTCGCCATCCATCACCTGGTCCATCGCCCACGCCGTATCCAACGAGTCGAGGTCTTCGCGATTGACGACCCGGGTGATGAGATCGGACCAGTTTCGCCGTGCCATGTCGAACGCCTTTCGTTTTGTCGTGCCGGAAGAATCGAGGAGATACGGGAAAGGCTACGTGCCGGAGGATTCCGCGCACGCAGCCTTCCATCATGCGGCTGGTCGCTCTCAGGCCAGAAGCTCCCTGACCGCGGTCGCCAGCTCGCGCGGATCGATCGGATACAGCAGCGTGCGCGAGGCGCCCGACCATCGCGAAATCCATTCGTCCTGGGGACGCGCGACGAGATTGATGGTGGGAACGTTGTAGTTGACGTGCTCCTCGCGGACTTCGTCGTGCATCATCCGGCCGACGCCGATGCCGCCGAACCCCTTCGTCTCGCCGTCGAGAATCGCAAGATCGTACCTGGTTTCGCCCTGGATCTCGAGCATCGCGACCTTGCCGGTGGCGATTTCCTTCCATTCGATCCGCGGCCCGTCCTTGGAGACGCGGGTACCCACTGCGTTCATGACGGCCGCACGACGCGACGAGTCGTCGGAATAGACGATGATGTTGACCTTGTCCTGGGCCATGTCCTCAATCCTCCATCGGTTTGCGCAAGCTCTCACGCAATACTACCCGCAACGCGGCCGGTTTCGCGAACCGCAGCCGCGACGGATTATGCGCAAAGTGGAATCGTTCCTCTTTAACCGCGCCAGCCGTTTGGATACGATGGAAAACGCAAAGGAACGGACACGATTCGTCCAAGCTACGACACGCAAGAAAGAGAGACGATGGCCATCTACGCCCTGCCCGAGCTGCCCTACGACTACGCAGCCCTCGAACCCTCCATCTCGGCGAAAATCATGGAGCTCCATCACGACAAGCACCACGCCGCGTATGTCGCCGGCGCCAATGCCGCGATCGAGAACCTCGCCGCCGCCCGCGAGGCCGGCGACCTGTCCAAGATCAACCAGTTCTCCAAGGACCTCGCCTTCAATCTTGGCGGCCACCGCAACCATTCCATCTTCTGGCAGAACATGAGCCCGGATGGCGGCGGCCGCCCCGAAGGCGAGCTTGCTGCCGCCATCGACGACGCCTTCGGTTCCTTCGACGGCTTCGTCTCCCAGTTCACCGCCGTCGCCACGGGCATCCAGGGATCCGGCTGGGGCGTGCTCGCCTTCGATCCGCTCTCCGAAAAGCTCGCGACATTCCAGCTTTTCGACCAGCAGGCGAACATGCCGGTCGCGATGGTTCCCCTGCTCATGCTCGACATGTGGGAGCACGCCTTCTATCTCGACTACCTCAACGTCAAGGCCGACTACGTCAAGGCCTTCTGGAACGTCGTGAACTGGGAGGACGTTGCCGCGCGCCTCCAGGACGCCCGCGCCTAGCCGCCACGATGCCCGCGAACCGCGGCGGGACCGGCTCCTGAGGCTGCCGGGAAGGGGATGTCCCCCAATCCGGCACCAGTTGCCCCTGCGACACCCGACCCTCTGACCTGCATAAACAACCGGGGCGGGAATCGGAACAACACGCCGATTCCCGCCCCGGCCAGCTTCAGTCACGCTTCCAGGACGGCGCCGCCGCGTAGGCTACTCGACCTTGACGATGTCGACAACCGCGGCGGTTGCAGGAGCCTCGGAGGCGTCGTCGCTCGTTCCGGCAATCTCGAAGAGAACGCGCGAACCTTCGGGAACCCCGACGAGCTTGTCCAGGACCGACTGCTGGCCGGTCTGGCCCATCTGGGGCCCCTGCCCCTTGGAATCGCCGACAGTCCATGTCGCAAGCTGCTGGCTGTTGTCCCACGTTCCCTGGAACACCTGGTAGTAGAAGTAGGATTCCTCGCCGATTTCCTTGCCCTTGCCGCGGGCAATGACCGTCATTTTCGTCTCGGCCGGCTCCTCGGCGCCTTCCTTGACGGACAGGCTCGTCACCGGAGAGCCAAGCTCGCCCTCGATGTCGACGGGAAGGGAGGACAGGTCGACTTCCATCGCCGCGTCGGCATCGCCGGAAGCGTCCGTGCCGACCGCGTCGAGCAGCTCGATGTAGAAGACGATGGTGTCCTCGCCGCCGATTCCGGCCGACGGCTGCCCGGCCTCCCCATAGCCGTACTCGGCAGGGATCGAGAGGATCACCTTGTCGCCGACGTGGCGGCCTTCGAGCCCGTAGGCCCATCCCGTCACGAGATTGCCGAGGGGGAAGGTCGTTTCCCCGCCATGCTCGTACGAGGAGTCGAAAGCCTCGTCCGAACCCCATACGGCACCCACGTAGTTGACGGTCACCATGTCGGTGTTTGAGACTTCCGGCCCGTCGCCCTCCTCGAGGATGGCGACCTGGATTCCTTCGGGAGCCTCCTTGCCGGCCTTGCTCCAGTCGAAGGCGGGCGTATCGCCGTCCTTGACCGAGGGCATGCTCTCGTCGGACACGGCGACCTCGGGAGATTCGGTTCCCTGGGCGGTTGCGCTCTCGGAGGCGGAAGCGGAGGCAGAGGCGGACGCATCGGCCCCGTCGCCGGTTCCGTTCGAGCAGGCGGACAGGCTCAAGGCGAGAGCGCCGGCGAGGATTCCTGCCGTCATACGACGCTTCATCATGCGGCCTCCCGTCAGCTGAAGGACTGTCCGCAGGAGCAGGTGTTCGCCGCGTTCGGGTTGTCGATCTTGAAGCCCTGCGATTCGATGGTATCGACGAACGAGATCGTGGCGCCGTCGAGGTAGGGATTGCTCATCTTGTCGACAACAAGCTCAAGGCCGTCGTAGTCCTTGACGGCGTCGCCCTCCATGAGGGGACGCTCGTCGAAGTAGAGCTGGTAGATCAGTCCGGAACAGCCCCCGGGCTGCACCGAAATGCGCAGGCGAAGGTCGTCGCGTCCTTCCTGTTCCATGAGGGACTTCGCCTTGGCGACGGCGGCCGCGTCGAGCGTCACGTTGTGGGTTGCGAGAGTTTCGGTCATAAGATCCTCCATTTTCCTGTACCCGTCAAGGGTATCCCCGCATCCGCGCCCGCAACAGGGGGCACAGGCGTGAAGGGAGACACGTGCAGCCTAATATCCCCATGTTCGCGCCACGACACGAATTCGCTCGCCGAGAATTCCCGCCATTTCCTTCGGATCGACGCCAGGCCCCGCGCCTTCGCGTGGCATGAAGGCAAGGTCGGGGCGAAGCTCGTAGGCTCCGGCCACCTGGAGGCCGCGCAGTTCGGTCCGGGCGATTCCGCCGTGGTCGTAGACGAGAACGACGGGGGTTTCCTGCGGCGCTTCGTCGATGAGCGCGAGCAGACCGGAAGGAAGGCCCGCCTCGATTTGCGAGGCGACATAGAGGGCAATGTCGACTTCCTTGACGTGGGCGGCGAGACGGGTCCGCACGGCGACGTCGCCAACCGGACAGGTGCGCGCCCCTAGCGCCTCGAGCATGAAGGCCGCTCCCCCGCCCGATCCCGCATACGCTCCTCGCGGGTCGGGGCCGGAGCCCAGCAGGGAAGCGACGGCGCCTGCGCACGCCTCGGCGATTGCCTCGACGTTTTCGGCGACCTCGGCGTCGCGAATCTGGGCCTGATGCGGGCAAAGCCCGTCGCGCCGCATTCGCGTCCGCGCGATTCCGCGAAACCCCGTCAGGCGCTGCTCGTCGGCGGCGAGGGTCGTCACGTGCAAGGCGCCCAGGCGCGCGCGGGCCGCGCGAATCCTCTCGCCGAGCCCGGCGCCCGCCGTCTCGGGGGCGAGCGCGTCAAGGATTGCGAAGCCGAGGTCCGAGACCGCGCTGGGCCCCGGCAGCGCGACGACCGCCTGGCGCAGGCCCTCGTCGCCCGCCCATGCAAGGTCCTTTCCGATCATGGAACTCGAGGCCTGCCGGGCGATACCGTCGAACGGATCGAGGGCGAGAAGGTTCGTATAGTCGAACAGCACCTGGCTTTCGGTTCGCCAGGCGTGGAGGCGCGGATGCGATTCGAGGGGTGCCGGCACGCCGCCAAGCACCTCGTCAAGCCCCGATGTTCCTCCGGGAACCGGACGTCCGTCGCTGACCGCCCATGCGCGTATCTCGTCGCCGGGCCGAACCTCGCGCCACGCCTTCGTCGCGACCGAACAGGCCTGCCGGCCGCCGAGCCCCTCGATCGGAGAACAGGCCAGCAGGACCTTCATGCGTGCTCGTCGAGCTTCGCAATCAGGAGCGCTTCGGCAAGGATCGCGTTGCGCCAGTCGGCAAGGTAGAGCGATTCGTTGGCCGCATGCAGACGCGCGTCGGGATCGGAAACCCCCGTAACGAGCACGTCGGCCTCGGGAAAGGCTTCCTTCAGGTCGGAGATGAAGGGGATGGAGCCGCCGACGCCAAGATCGACGGCCGGATGCCCGTAGGCCTCCTCGAGGGCCTCCCGCATGAGCTCGGAGGCGGGCGAGGACGTGTCGGCCCTGAAGGAGGGCCCGGCCTCCTCGATCTCGACGTCGAGGCGCGCGCCGAAGGGAGTCCTGGCAAGCAGATGCGCCTTCAGCGCCTCGGCCGCCTCGCGCGGATCCTGGCCGGGCGTCACGCGCAGGGACAGCAGCGCCGTGCAGCGCGGAATGATCGTGTTCGAGGCCTCGGCGCAGGAGGTCACGTCCATTCCGATGACGTCGATGGCCGGCTTCGTCCACAGGCGGGAGGCGAGCGAGCCGGTTCCGGCAAGGCGCAGCCCGTCCACAGCCGAGGAGTCCTTGCGGAAGTCCGCTTCGGGGTACTCGAGCCCGGACTCGTCGAAGACGTCAAGCCCGGCGACGGCCACCGATCCGTCCTCGCCGTGAAGGGTCGCGACAAGACGGGCCATGAGCGTCGCCGCGTCGAGGACGGGGCCGCCGAACTCGCCGGAATGGACGCCATGTTCGAGCGCGTCGATGCGCACCTTCAGCGTCGCGACGCCGCGCAGCGTCACGGTCAGGCCCGGAATGCCGCACTTCCAGTTCGAGGAATCGGCGACGACGATGACATCGGCCTCAAGCTCCTCGCGGTGCCGTTCGAGGAAGGCCCGGAACGTCGGGGAGCCGACTTCCTCCTCGCCCTCGACGAACACCTTGATTCCGACGCCCGTCTCGGAGGCGAGCGCCTGGAGCGCGCCCATGTGAACGGTCACGCCGGCCTTGTCGTCGGCAGTGCCGCGCCCGTAGAGCCGGCCGTTCCTTTCGACAGGCTCGAACGGCTCGGAGTTCCAGCCGTCGGGGGTGGCGGGCTGGACGTCGTGATGGGCGTAGAGAAGGACGGTCGGCTTGCCCGGCGCTGCCGGACGCGAGGCGAGAATCGCCGGACGCGAACGCAGGCCTTCGGCAGTTTCGAGCGTGACGACGCGCGAGTCGAGCCCGAGTTCGGCAAAGTACGCGGCCACCTTCCGTGCCGAGCGTTCCATGTCCGCCTCGCGTGCGGGAAGGGACGAAACGGAGGGAATCCGGACAAGCGTCTCCAGGCGCCTGCGCGAATCGTTCATCTGCGCGTCGACGCGCGCGGCGAGAGTGTCGAAAGTAATCACGCCGCAAGCCTACCGCGCTCGGCGCTCGCGCGTACACTTGCCGTATTCGGAGTAAACGCAAGGCCTTGCCGAAAGAACGGAGAACCAGTGTTCGGTCGCACGAAGGACGAAGCCCCGCACAGCGTCCCTGTCGAGGAGGAGGCCGCCGGCAGCTCGCGCCGGAAGAAGGGGCCGACGCCCTCGCGCAAGCAGGCGCAGGCACGGAACTACCGTCCCGTCGTCTCGGACCGCGCGAAAATGACGAAGGCCGAACGCAAGGCTCGCGACAAGGAGCTCAAGGCCCGGCGCGACAAGGAATGGCGTGCCGAGCAGCTTGCCATGAAGACCGGCGACGACCGTCATATGCCCGTCGTCCACAAGGGGCCCGAGCGTCGCTTTGCCCGCGACTACATCGACGCGCGCCTGACGTTGTCGTCCCTGTTCATGCCGCTCGCGCTCGTGCTTGTTCTGCTCCTGTTCGTCCAGGTCCGCTGGCCGATGGCTTTCTTCCTGCTCACGATCGCCTGCTATGCGCTTTTCGCGGTCATGCTTGTCGACTCCGCGATTGCCGGCCATAACGCGAAGATTCTTGTCGAAAACAAGTTCGGGCTCGACCGCACTCCTGCCCGCATCGGGATGCAGATGTATGCCCGTACCTTCTATCCGCGCCGCTGGCGTCTGCCCAAGCCGCAGGTCAGGCGTGGCGAGTATCCCGAAGGCGGCACGCCGGCCGACCTCAAGGAGGCGCGGCGAAACCACAAGGAAAACAAGAAGATCCTCAAGGGCAAGGCCTGAATTCAGGCATGCGGCCTGTCGGGGCCGCCTCGCAAGGATGGTCGAACCCGGCCGGGGCGGGAATCCGAACGTCGTTTCCGGTTCCCGCCCCGGCCTGTTTGCGCAGCCGGGGCGCGAAAGCGGGAAGGCCCTGATGGAACAGCCCCCCGTTTTCCTTGGCTTTCGCAGCCGTGCGTCGAGGACGCGGAGAGGGCAACCGGGAACGGGCGCAGCCGCCCGAGGCTCCGGCTCGTCCGAGCACCGGCCTACCTGACGGGCCTGGCCAGGGCGCGGTTGAGCATGCCGGGAAGGAGGGGACCTTCGCAGACGAATCCGGTGAGGATTTCGACGAGGTCCGCTCCGGCCCTGACCATGTTTTCCGCATCGCCGACGCCGAATACGCCGCCAACCCCGATGATGAGATAGTCGCGCCCGAGGACGGAGCGCAGGCGCGACACGACCTCAAGGGCCCGTTCGCGCACGGGAGCGCCGGAGAGCCCGCCCTCTCCGAAATCATGGGCGATGGTCGTGTTGACGGCGACGACGCCGTCGAGCCTTTCCTCGGCAACCATGCGGGCGACGGCCTCGATGTCCTCGTCGGCGAGGTCGGGGGCGATCTTGACGAGAACGGGAACGGCGCGGACCCCGGCCTCGGCGGCCCCCTTGCGGGTGGCACGGGCGATGTCGCGCAGCGAGTCGACGGCCTGGAGGTCGCGCAGGCCCGGCGTGTTCGGCGAGGAGACGTTGATGACGAGGTAGTCGGCGTATTCGGCGAGCTTGCGGGCGCAGGTGCGGTAGTCGGCCGGGGCGTCGGCGGCGCTGACCCATTTGTTCTTTCCGATGTTGACGCCGACGATGGCCTTCTTGCCCCGGGCCGTGGAGCGAAGCTCGGCGAGGCGGGCGGCGACGGCATCCGCGCCGTCGTTGTTGAAGCCCATCCGGTTGCGCAGGGCGGTAGGTTCCCGATGACGCCACAGGCGCGGCTTGTCGTTGCCCGGCTGGGGCTCGGGCGTGACGGTTCCGACTTCGACAAAGGCGAAGCCGAGGGCATCCAGGCCAAGGACGGCGTCGGCCTTCTTGTCCTGCCCTGCGGCGAGGCCGACGCGGCCGGGCAGGGGTCGGGCAAGCAGGCCCGTGACCTTTTCTCCCCCGCGGTATCCCACGGTGCGGGCGACGAGGGGCGCGAGCGGGCTTCGTCCGAAGGCCGCGATGAGCCGCATGGCGGCCAGATGCGCCCATTCGGGGTCCGTCAGGGAGATGAGCGTGCGGTAGGCGATGCGGTAGGGCAGCATGTCGGACTCCGTTTCGTCGCGCGCCCGGGACTGTTCGGGCGCAGTGGGCGGCCTCAGCGATGCTCCGCGTTGTAGCGGCGCATGGAATCAGGGTATCCGGTCTTGATGACTTCGTAGAAGGGTATCTCAAGGCTCGCCGCGACGTCGGCGGCCGTGTTGCGGTCGGGAATGCGGCGGCGCGTCCACTCTCCGTCGATCGCGACGAGGAGAAGGGCGGCGTGGGCGCGGGGCGTCGGCTCCTCGAAATAGGCCTCCACGCCGACGCGCGTCGCCACGAAACTCCGAAAGTGCTCGAGCGTCGCCGCCTTCGCCGCCTTTTGCTCGCGGCGCGTGCCCGCTCCGTCTTTCTTCTTCTTGCGTGAAAACAGACCCATGACGCCAAGTCTACCCAATGGACGCGCTTCGGTAGCCGGACGACGGTTCGGGGACCGTCTGGGAAGAATGCCCGAACGTGGATGGGGCGGGATTCGGCACGGCCTTCCGATTCCCGGCCCGGCCGTTTGCGCAGGCGGGAGAGTCGGTGTCGCAGGGGACGGACTAGCGGCGAATCGGGGACGGTCACCTTTCCGACACCCGATGGCGGGTGCGCCTTTACGGGACAGCCCCATGCGTCGCTTTCAAAGCACCGGCAACGGGCGACGGCGCGCAACGAAGGCTTTTCGCGAAGGACGTTCCCTTGCACGCTTCCGTCCGCCAGCCGCCCCCGGGCCGATGCCGCTGCGGAGCACTCGACACGGTGCGCCCCGCGAACGCCCCTCTAGCCTTCGCAGGGCGCCGTCGCCGACACGCGCCACGGGTCGCGCTCAAGCGTCCAGCGCGTACACCGTTGCGGAAGCGGGCCATCTTGCACCGTGCCGTCCGAACTCTCGAAGGCGTACTGGACGCTTCTCACGTCCCATTCAAGCTCGGAACGCACCTCGACATCCATGACGACGGTCTCGAGCGCGGCAATGGAGCCAAGCCCCTCAAGCAGGTTCAGATCCGCCCGACGCGCCGCCGAACCCTCCGCAGTCAGCAAGGAGAGCGCATCGGCGTCGTGAGCACGCAAGGCGGCATCGCGGCGTGCCACCAGCTCGGACGCGATCCGGTACGCCTCGTCGGCATCCGGGCCCCGCGCGGTCTCCCGCCCCGGCCCGGAATCGGGCCACGGCAGGAAGGAAAAGGCAAGGCCGCAGAGCACGGCAACGCAAACAAGGAGAGCGAAGGGCGAGAATCTCATGCTTCCAGCAAACCAGACTCGCCGCCCAAAGCAAAGCCTGCGAAGAATCTGTGGATAACCGTGTCGGGCTCCGCCTGGGCGAGGAATAACCCACACACCTGGCGCACACCCACGCGCCTGTCGCTTTTGCCATAGAATCGCAGTGCCCGCGAACGGAAGGAAACCGATGGCAAAGAAGACCCCCGCAGCGCCCAAGCGGCACTGGTGGCAGAACCTCGCCGACGCCTACAGGATCTCGAAGCGAACCTACCCGTGGATCGGCTGGGTTCTTCTGGCCCTCGCGATCGTCCCGCTTGCCGCGTTCGTCGCCATCGGCTTCGCAACCGGCCACCCGATTCTCTGGTCGGTCTTCGGCCTCATGCTCGCCTCGACGCTCCCGACTCTTGTGCTGACAAGATTCACCCGCAAAGCGGCCTACACTCAGATCGAGGGCATGCCAGGCGGCACCGCCGCCGTCATCGACCAGCTTGGCCGGGGATGGAACTTCTCGACCGAACCCGTGCGCTACAACCGCGAGAAGGACTTCGTCTGGCGCGTTGTCGGGCGCCCCGGCGTCGTGCTCATCGCCGAAGGCCCCAAGGCTCGCGTCGCAAAGCTCGTCAACCAGGAAAAGCTGACGATTCGCCGGTCGGCCGGCAAGGAAGTGCCCGTGACGGCTCTCTTCGTCGGCAACGGCGACAACGGCACCGTCAGGCTCTCCGAGCTCGAAAAGACGCTGCGCAAACTCCCGAAGTCCATCACAAACGACGAAGTCGCCGCCCTGACCTCCCGCCTCGACCGCGTGCGCGCAGGCGACCTGCCGATTCCGAAAGGCATCGATCCGAACAGGATTCGCCCGTCGCGCCGCGCCCTTCGCGGCTGACGCCGCGCACCCCGTCCAAGGCCCGCCCCCGACCGAAACAAGGAGCGCCATGTTCGCAAGCAAGGAAGAGGCACTCGCCTTCGTCAAGGACAACGGCATCGTCTTCGTCGACGTGCGATTTTGCGACCTTCCCGGCCAGATGCAGCACTTCAACATTCCCGCCTCGATGTTCGCCGACGCCCTCGAAGACGGCCTCATGTTCGACGGCTCGTCGATTCGCGGCTTCGCCACCGTCGACAAGTCCGACATGAAGCTCCTGCCGGACCTCGCCACCGCCTACCTCGACCCCTTCCGCACCCGCAAGACGCTCATCATGAACTTCTCGGTCGTCGACCCGTTCACCGACGAACCCTACGACCGCGACCCCCGCTCGATCGCGAAGAAGGCCGAGGACTACCTGCGCTCCACCGGAATCGCCGACACCGCCTGCTTCGCGGCCGAAGCCGAATTCTACGTCTTCGACGACATCCGCTTCCAGGACTCCATCAACGAGCAGTCCTACCGCATCGACTCCCGCTCCGGCGCATGGAATACGAACCGCGAGGAGGAAGGAGGCAACCTCGGCTACAAGACGCCCCTCCAGGGCGGCTACTTCCCCGTCTCCCCCGCCGACGACGCCTGCGAGCTGCGCGACGACATGAGCGTTCGGATGATGGAGGTCGGCCTCCGGCTCGAGCGCTCCCACCACGAGGTCGGCACTGGCGGCCAGCAGGAAATCAACTACGCCTTCGACACCCTTCTCGCCGCGGCCGACGACATGATGAAGTTCAAGTACGTCATCCGCAACACCGCCCGCGAGCACGGAAAGACGGCAACGTTCATGCCCAAGCCGCTGTACGGCGAAGCCGGAAGCGGAATGCACTGCCACCAGTCGCTGTGGAAGAACGGCGAGCCGCTTTTTTTCGACGAGCGCGGCTACGGCGGCCTGTCCGACCTGGCCCGCTGGTACATCGGCGGCCTGCTCGAGCACGCACCCGCGCTCGTCGCCTTCACCAATCCCTCGGTCAACTCCTTCCACCGGCTTGTCCCCGGCTTCGAGGCCCCCGTCAATCTCGTGTATTCGGCGCGCAACCGCAGCGCGGCGATTCGCATCCCGACCTCGGGCACGTCGCCGAAGGCGAAGCGGATCGAGCTTCGGATTCCCGATCCGTCAGCCAACCCGTATCTCGCCTTCGCGGCCCAGCTCATGGCCGGCATCGACGGCATCCGCAACCGGACCGAGCCGCTTGACCCGATCGACAAGGACATCTACGAGCTTCCCCCGGACGAACATGCGGCAATCCCGCAGCTTCCCGCGACGCTCGAGGAAGCGCTTGCGGCCCTGGAGGCCGACCACGACTTCCTCACCGAAGGCGGAGTCTTCTCCGAGGACCTCATCGGACGCTGGATTTCCTACAAGATGGAGCGCGAGGTCATTCCGCTTCGTTCGCGGCCCCACCCCTACGAGTTCCAGCTCTACTACACGCTCTAGCACCCGTTCTTCCCGGGACCGGCCCGCAAGCGGAATTCGGTACGGCGCTCCGGTTCCCGTCCCTGCCGTGTGCGCGGGTCGGAGAGTCGAATGTCGCAAAGGGGACAGGCTGGTGTCGCATCGGGGACAGTCCCCGATGCGACAGCCCACGGTGGCCGCGCCCTTGCGAGACGGCCCCCAGGAAGCTGCCGCAGGCAGGCGCAGTCTGCCGACCACGGCTTCCTCGCTCCGGTCTCGTGCGAGCAAGCTCGCGCGGATCTTCCGTTCGTCGCTGCCCCTTCTCGCCCCGGCGGCGGATGCGCCCTTGCGAGACGGCCCCGTGTTCTGTGTCCATTGCAACCCTATGCACAGTTGCGCATATTTATGCACACAGGCGTATAATTGCTGGCAATACCAGTTCCGAATCGACCTAAGGAGACCGCCCATGTCCCGTTCCCTCAAGGCCTTCGCCGCGCTCTCGGCAGTCGCGGCCCTCTCGCTCGCCGGCTGCTCGTTTGCCTCCGACACCGACGCCGACAGCAGCGCCGACGACGACACCGCCGTCGAACTCAACGAGGACATCCTCGCCACCGACCTCTCCGGCGTCGCCAAGGACGAGGAAATCGCCGCCCTGGTGCCCGAAGAAGTCTCCAAGGACGGCAAGCTCACCATCGGCGACAACATCTACTACGCCCCCGCCGAGTTCTACGCCCCCGACGGCGAAACCGCCCAAGGCTACGACATCGACCTCATGAAGGCAATCGCAGCCGTCATGGGCCTCGAAGCCGACATCCAGCAGTCCGAATTCGACTCGATCCTGCCCGGCATCCCCACCAAGTACGAGATGGGCATGGCCAACTTCACCGCAACCGCCGAGCGCCAGGCCAACTACGACATGATCCAGTACTTCGCCGTCGGCTCCTCCTGGGTGACCCAGAAAGGCAACCCGAAGGACTTCTCCGCCGACGACATCTGCGGAACCACCATCGGCGTGCAGACCGGCACCGTCCAGGACGAAGCCATCGTCGACCTCGCCGAGGCCTGCGGCGACAACGCCCCCACCGTCGAACGCATGGACGAGCAGTCCCAAGTGACCACCAAGCTCGCCGGCGGCCAGCTCGACGCCATGTACTGCGACTCCTCCGTCGCCGACTACGCCGTCTTCCAGACCGGAGACGTCCTCGAAGTCGCCTCCACCGACGAAGGAACCGACCCGATTGCGGCCGTCACCGAAAAGGACTCCGACATGACGAAGGCCGTCCAGGCCGCGCTCCAGAAGCTCATGGACGACGGCACCGTCGCCAAGGTCTTCGAAACCTGGGGCATCGCCGAAAACGTCTCGACCGAAGCCGTCCTCAACCCCGCCAAGTAGGCACCGGCTTCGCGACGACGCGGGCGCGCACGATCCCAGGCCTTCCCGCCAGGCACGGGCGCGCGGCCCGCGTCGTCCCTCTTTCCGCCAACAGGCAGGCCGGAACAGAAAGCAAGGCACATGACCTCACAACGCAACACCGACGCGCCCGAACTCATTCACGCGGTACCCGTCAAGCACTGGGGCCGCTGGATCAGCGCCGCCGCCGTCGCGGTCATCGCGGCGATGATCGCCCACGGCCTCGTCTCCAACAAGCAGTTCCACTGGGACATCGTCTTCGAGAACTTCTTCAAGCCCAACGTTCTCAACGCCGTCGGATGGACCCTCATCCTCACCGTCGCCGCCATGATCATCGGAATCACGCTCGCCGTCACCCTTGCCGTCATGCGGCGCTCGGAAAACCCGGTGCTTCGCGCCGTCTCGATGGCCTACATCTGGTTCTTCCGGGGAACCCCGATCTACACCCAGCTCATCTTCTGGGGCCTCGTCGGAACCCTCTACCCGAAGCTGTCCCTCGGCATCCCCTTCGGCCCCGAGTTCTTCACCTTCGACACCAACAGCCTCATCACCGCTTCGCGCGCCGCGATTCTCGGCCTCGGCCTCAACGAAGGCGCCTACCTGTCCGAAATCGTCCGCTCCGGCCTCAACTCGGTCGACCCCGGCCAGGAAGAAGCCGCGCGTGCCCTCGGCATGAGCCCCGGCCAGATCCTGCGCCGCGTCATCATCCCCCAGGCGATGCGCGTCATCGTGCCGCCCACCGGCAACGAGACGATCTCCATGCTCAAGACGACCTCGCTCGTGACGGCCGTGCCCTTCACGCTCGACCTCACCGCGGCAATGCGCCGCCTCGGCTCGAACTCCTTCCTGCCGATTCCCTATCTGGTCATCGCCGCGCTCTGGTACCTCATCATCACGTCGGTCCTCATGGCAATCCAAAGCCGAATCGAGGCCTACTACGGAAAAGGCGCGAAGGACGCCGGCGGTTCGGGCAGGCGCGCCACCGGCAAGGCCAGGAAGAAGGAGCGCATCTCGCGCCAGGCAGCGCTCAACGCCGCGCATACGACCCCCGACGAAAACGCCGCAGAATGGACCCCGTGATCGACATGGCCTTTGTTGAAATCGACAACGTACACAAGTTCTTCGACGACCTTCACGTTCTGCGAGGCGTCACGATGGAGGTCCAGCGCGGCGAGGTCTGCGCGATTCTCGGGCCTTCGGGTTCGGGAAAGTCGACGCTGCTGCGCTGCGTCAACGTGCTCGAAGAGATCCAGGCCGGCTCGATTGCGGTGGACGGCACGCTCATGGGATATCGCCGTGGCGACAACGGCAGGCTCTACGAGCTTACGGGCAAGGAAATCGCCGCCCAGCGCGCCTCGATCGGCATGGTTTTCCAGCGCTTCAACCTGTTCCCCCACATGACGGCCCTTCACAACGTCATCGAGGCTCCGGTGCAGGTCAAGAAGGTCGCCAAGGCGGAAGCCGAAAGGCGCGCCCGGGAACTGCTCGCCCAGGTGGGCCTGGCCGACCGCGTCGACCACTACCCCTCTCAGCTTTCGGGCGGCCAGCAGCAGCGCGTGGCGATTGCCCGCGCCCTGGCGATGGAACCCGACCTCATGCTCTTCGACGAGCCGACCTCCGCACTCGATCCCGAGCTTGTGGGCGAGGTGCTTTCCGTCATGCAGGACCTGGCGAAGTCGGGCATGACGATGATGGTCGTGACCCACGAAATGGGTTTCGCCCGCGAAGTCGCCGACCACGTGGTCTTCATGGACGAAGGAGTCATCGTCGAGCAGGGTTCGCCCTCCGATGTCTTCGACAATCCGAAATCTCCGCGCACGAAGGACTTCCTCGCCAAGGTGCTCTAGGAAACGCCGGCAAGCCTTCGCGAATGCCTCCGCCTGCCCGGGTGGAGGCATTCGTCGTCCTTGCGGACCCTCCCCTGCCCGTGCCGAATGCCGGACCCGTCGCTTCGCCCCCTCTCCCGGCGACGCGGCCCCAGAGGCATGAATGCCCCGCATTCATGCCCGAGGCCAAGGAAGCCGGCGCAAGCAGACGCAGCCTGCCGACCACGGCTTCCTCGCTCCGGTTTCGCGCGGGCAGGCTCGCGCGGACCTTCCGCGTGCCGGAAAGGGGACCGTCCCCAATCCGACACCAGCGCGTCCCCTTTCCGGCACCGGCCCCTGCATCCCCGCAGACCGGCGGCCGCTAGCCGTAGAAGAGCTTCTCGACCGTCTTGCGCGCCCGGCGCGTGGCCCGAAGATACTCCTCCTCGACCTGCGACCTCTCGGATGCCTCGCGCCCGTCCATGTAGGCGACGGCCGCCAGCTGGTCCGGCGTGGCGGGCAGGACGTCCACGATCTTCGGATTCGTGCGCCCGGTAGCCAGGAAGTTGAGATCGCGAAGCCGAGACGCCATGTCCCAGGCATCTTTCAGGATCTCGGCATCGGCGGCATCGACATGGCCGGTTTCGAGCGCCCCTCGCAGGGCCGCAAGCGTGCCTGTCACCCGCAGCGCCGCCTCGCGCCCGCCGTGGCGAATCTGAAGGAGCTGGACGGTCCATTCGACGTCGCTCTGCCCGCCGCGCCCGAGCTTGAGGTGGCGTTCGGGCCGGATCCCCCTCGGAATCCTCTCATGCTCCACGCGGGCCTTCATGAGGCGGATCTCGCGCAGCTGCGCCGCCGAAAGCCCCTGGGGCGGATAGCGGTGCGGAGCGACCATCTCCACGAAGCGTTTGCCCATGCGCTCCGAGCCCGCGCAGGGCCTTGCGCGAAGAAGCGCCTGACGCTCCCACGTGGCGGCCCAGCGTTCGTAGTATTCGGCATAGGAAGCAAAGGAACGCTCGATCGGGCCGACCTTCCCTTCCGGGCGAAGGTCGAAGTCGACCGGCAAGGGCGGTTCGGCTCCGATGCCCGAAAGGAACTCGCGCAGCCCGGTGGCGACGGCGAAGGCCTCTGCTCCGCAGGCTCCCAGGCGGCCCTCCCCCGTCCACGGATCGGTCCCGTCAAGCCTCCCGTCGTCGATCGG
>CACYEE010000117.1 GCA_902773415.1 uncultured Actinomyces sp. | reverse complement strand
GCCACACCCTCCTCCACGAGGACTTTCGCGCCTTCTTTACCGCCTTCCCGCCCCAAGGCCACCCGATGGCGATTCTCCAGTCCGGAATCGCCGGCCTTGCCACCTACTACGAGCACACCCTCGACCCGAACGACCCCGAACAGCTCGACATGGCCACCGTGCTGCTGCTGGCCAAGGTGCCGACGATGATTTCCTACATTGCCAAGCGCGCCACCGGCCTGCCGCTGCTCTACCCCGACTCGGCGCGCTACTACACCGAAGACTTCATCCGCATGACCTTCGGCCTTCCCTACCAGACCCAGGAAATCGACCCTCTCGTCGTCAAGACGCTTGACACCCTCTTCATCCTCCACGCCGACCACGAACAGAACTGCTCGACTTCCACCGTGCGCCTCGTCGGCTCCGCCCACGCCAACCTCTACGCCTCCGTCGCTTCCGGTGTCGGCGCGCTCGCCGGCCCGCTGCATGGCGGTGCAAACGAGGCCGTCATGCGGATGCTCCGCGAGATTCGCGACGCCGGGATCTCCGTGGGCGAGTTCGTTTCGCAGGTCAAGGACAAGAAGAACTCGGTGCGTCTCATGGGTTTCGGCCACCGCGTCTACAAGAGCTACGATCCGCGCGCCCGCGTCGTCAAGGCCCTGGCCGACGAAATCCTGCCCCGAATCGGCAGCGAGAACGAACTGTTCGACATCGCCCAGGAGCTTCAGGACGTTGCCCTGTCCGACGAGTACTTCATCGAACGCAAGCTCTATCCGAACGTCGACTTCTACACGGGCCTGATCTACGAGGCGCTTGGCTTCCCCGCCAAGATGTTCACCCCGCTGTTCGCGCTGGGCCGCCTGCCCGGGTGGATTGCGCAGTACCGCGAAATGATCGGCGACCGCGCCCAGCGCATCGGCCGTCCGCGTCAGATTTATATCGGCAAGGATCTGCGTCGCTGGGTGCCGCGCGAGCAGCGGCCCGGCCAGAGTTTCCTCACGCTTTCCGACGCGCTGCACTTGCAGAAGCTCTAGCCTTCCGCGTATGCGAACAGTCGGGGATGTCGGATAGGTTCTCGCCTGAAACTGTCCGACATCCCCGACTGTTCAACCGCGAGCGTTCAGCGAACCTTGATGCCGCGGATCCGCTCGACGATTCTCGACAGCGCGCTGCCGTCGCAGCCCGGCTGGGGCGTGGCCTCGATGGTGCCTGTCTGGGAATTGCGGGCGAAGCGCACGTTGTCGATTCCCGCGAGATAGTGGGCGTAGACGACGCCGGGGTCCTCGATGTACCCGTTCGGGCCGGGCGCGATGCCGCCGGTCGGCAGTACCGTTACGCGGTTGTTGCGGGTGATGTAGAGGCCCTCTTCGACGAAGCAGTTGTTTCCGAGTGCGATTCCGAGACCGGAATTGTTGCCGATGTGGCAGTTGCTTCCAATCGAAACGCGGGTTTCGGGGTCGCCGGAAAGGTCGCCCATCGTCGAAGCGCCGCCGCCGATGTGGGAGTTCGCGCCGACCGTCACGCCCTTGTTCAGGCGCCCTTCGACGATGGCGGGTCCGAGGGAACCGGCGTTGAAGTCGACGAAGGCGGCGCTGGTGACGACGGTTCCCTCGGCGAGGTAGGCGCCCAGGCGCACCCGGTCGCCGTCGGAGACGCGCACCCCGGAGGGAATGACGTAGTCCACCATGCGCGGGAACTTGTCTTCCGAGAGCACGCGCACCGGGCGGTTCGTGGCGGCGCGCACGCGCATGCGGGTATTGGCGAAGTCCTCGACGCGGCATGGCCCCGAGTCGGTCCAGACGACGGTTTCGAGGATGTCGTAGATGCCGTCGAGGGAGAAAGAGTTCGGGGTTGCCAGACGCCAGGAGAGCAGGTGCAGGCGCAGGAAGATGTCTGCCGGGTCTTGCGGCTCGGCGTCGAGGTCGATGACCGTCCTGACGATGCGGAGGCGGACCTGGCGCAGGTCGTCGTCGCGTTCGAGGGAGAACAGGGTGTCGCTCGGTGCGGCGTCGGCGGGCGGTTCGCCGAGTGCGGGTTCGGGATACCAGACGTCGAGGATGGTGCCGTCCAGGGAAGAAGTGGCCAGGCCGAAGCCCCACGCTTTCGTAGTCATGCCCTCAGATTAGCGGTTTCAGGGTCCGTGCGGGGCGGACGCTCTCGATGCGGGCGTGCGGTTCGTGGTTTTCCCGGGTTTGCGCGATGTACGGGGTGGGGCGACGCGGGGTGGGGCGACGCGGGGTGTTTGCCGGAGCGACCGAACGCGGTTCCCAAATCGTGCGTGGGCGAGACGAGGGGACGGTCCCGAATTTTCACCTGGCCTGTCCCTTTCTCTTGCCCGGTGGCGGGCACGCCGTTGCGGGCCGGCCCGTCAGGCCCGGTCAATCGCCTCTCGGAGCTCCGGCCAGGCCTGCGCGAATTCTGGATGCAAGGGCCCGGGCAGGGGAGCGTCGAGGCGCACCCAGCGCAGCTCCTCCGACTCGCGGTTCGGCGTCGAAGCGCCATCGCCGTCGCAACGGGCGACGTAGGTCTCGTAGCGCCAGTCGGGATGGGAAGCGACGAAAACGGGGCGCGGTTCGGCCCCCGCATCCAGGCAGGAAGCCGGAATGCCCGTCTCCTCGGCGAACTCCCGAGCCGCGCACGCCCAGGAGCTCTCCTCCCACTCGCGGGCACCGCCGGGGATGCTCCACGTCGCCCCTCCATGCGACCACGCGGAGCGAAGCTGAAGCAGTACTTCGCGCACCCCGCCCCGCTCGCGCCATGCGGCCACTCCGGCCGCGCCCGCCAGGCCCCAATGCCGCGAGCCGCAGCCGCACAAGACGAAGCCGTCCGAATCGCGCCCGGGCGAAAAAGGACGCGAAGAGGCAAGGAAATGGCGCGCCCGGGCCGGCAGCTTGCCGCAAGCCGGCACCCGGCCGCTCCACAGCTGCGTCACCGAAAGCCCCTGCGCGGCCATCATCTCGCGCAGCAGCGGCAGCGAGAGGCCGACAACCCCGTGATAGTCGCCGTCGACCTTCTCCACGAAAGGCCCGCCCAGGCCGTCCACGGTAAAGGAACCGGCCACTTCGAGAGGTTCGCCCGTCGCAATGTAGGCGTCGATTTCTGCCTCGCTCATCCTTGCGATATGGACCCTCGCATGCGAAACGGCCGACAGGAACAATCCGTTTGCCGCGCTCGCAAGGCAATGGCCGGTATGGAGCACCCCGGACGAGCCGGACATGCGGCGCAGACGCCCGCGCGCCGCCTCGGGCGTCTGCGGCTTGCCCCAAACCTCGCCGTCGATCTCAAGCATCGAATCGCAGCCGAGAACCAGCGGGAGAATCTCCGCCTCGGCGGGAAGCTCGGGAGCCCTCGCTCCCATGCGGAAAGCCGCGTGGCCGGCAAGCCGGAGCGCAACAGGCCCCTCTGTCGCGCCGTGCGCTCCGGCTACGCCGTGCCCGTCGGCGACGCTG
>CACYEE010000116.1 GCA_902773415.1 uncultured Actinomyces sp. | reverse complement strand
CTGTCCGATGAGGATTACATCGCCGGCAAGAAGCTGGGCTATCCCGACGCGGCGCTCGCCCGGCTGTCTGGCAGGAAGGACCTGCCCCGCCGGCTGCCTTGAGGTCGTTGGCGAGCGAAAGCGGGGTCTGCCCGCCGAGCTGGACGAGCATGCCGGCCACGGGGCCTGCCGCCTTCTCGGCAAGGTAGACCTCGAGCACGTCCTCGAGGGTCAGCGGCTCGAAGTAGAGACGGTCGGAAATGTCGTAGTCGGTCGAGACCGTCTCCGGATTGCAGTTGACCATGACCGTCTCGTATTCCTCGGCAAGCGCGAGCGTCGCGTGGACGCAGGAGTAGTCGAACTCGATGCCCTGGCCGATGCGGTTCGGGCCGGAACCGAGAATGATGATCGCGGGCCTTTCGCGCGGGGCAACCTCGGTTTCCGCGTCATAGGAGGAGTAGTGGTAAGGGGTCTGCGCCTCGTGGGCGCCGGCGCACGTGTCGACCGTCTTGTAGACGGGGTGAAGGCCAAGGGCCCAGCGCAGCTCGCGAACAGAACTCTCCCCCATGCCCCGGATTTCGGCAATCTGGGCATCGGAAAAGCCATGCCGCTTGGCGCGCGCGAGGGCATCGAGGCCGAGCGAATCGCCTGCGGCGAGCTCTGCGGCAACCTCGTCGAGGAGAACCATCTGGTCGAGGAACCACGGGTCGATGCCCGTCGCCTCGAATAGCCGCTCGACGCTTGCGCCCGAGCGCAGGGCGAGGAGAACCTTGTGCATGCGGTCTTCGGTCGGCGTCGCGCATTCGGCGACGAGACGGTCGAGTTCGGCTCCCGAGACGGTCTGTGCGGTCCACGAGAAGGCTGAGCCCTTCTTGTCGATCGAACGCATGGCCTTCTGGAGAGCCTCGGTGTAGTTGCGTCCCAGGCTCATTGCCTCGCCGACGGACTTCATGGTCGTTGTCAGCGTCGCGTCGGCGTCCGGGAACTTCTCGAAGGCGAAACGCGGAACCTTCACGACGATGTAGTCAACGCTCGGGTCGTCGGCGGCCGTGGTCGTGCCGGTCATGTCGTTGGGAATCTCGTCGAGACGGTATCCGAGGGCGAGCCGGGCGGCGATCTTCGCGATCGGGAAGCCCGTGGCCTTCGAGGCGAGGGCCGAGGAGCGCGAAACGCGCGGATTCATCTCGATCACGACGACACGGCCGGTTTCGGGGTGAACGGCGAACTGGAGGTTGCAGCCGCCCGCCTCGACGCCGACGGCACGGATGATCGCGTGGGAGAGATTCTTGAGGCGTTCGTATTCGGGGTCGGCGAGGGTCAGGGCAGGAGCGATCGTGATCGAGTCGCCGGTGTGGACGCCGACGGGGTCGACGTTCTCGATCGAGCAGACGGTCACGACGTTGTCGGCGCTGTCGCGCATGACCTCGAATTCGATTTCCTTCCAGCCGAGAATCGATTCCTCGAGGAGAACCTCGGAAGAGGCCGAGTAGTGCAGGCCGGCACCGGCAATCCGTTCGAGGTCGGCCTCGTCGTAGGCGAAGCCGGAACCGAGGCCGCCCATCGTGAAGGAGGGGCGCACGACGAGCGGATAGCCGAGTTCGGCCGCGACCGCCTTGCATTCCTCCATCGTGTGGCAGATGGCCGAGCGTGCCGATTCGGCACCGCACTCCTCGACGACCTTCTTGAATTCGTCGCGGTCCTCGCCCTTGACGATCGCCTCGGCCTGGGCGCCGATCAGCTTGACGCCATGCCTGTCGAGAATGCCCTTTTCGACGAGCTCGACGGCGGCGTTGAGGGCCGTCTGGCCGCCAAGCGTCGGAAGGAGGGCGTCCGGCTTCTCCGCCTCGATGACGCGCTCGAGCACCTCGGCGGTAATCGGTTCGATGTAGGTGGCGTCCGCCATGCCGGGATCGGTCATGATCGTGGCCGGGTTGGAGTTGACGAGCACGACGCGCACGCCTTCCTCCTTGAGAACGCGGCAGGCCTGGGTGCCCGAATAGTCGAATTCGCAGGCCTGGCCGATGACGATCGGGCCGGAACCGATGACGAGGACGGAATCGATGTCGCTGCGCCTGGGCATCAGCGTGCCTCCTTTCGGGCTGTCACGAGTTCGACGAGTTCTCCGCGCAACGCGGCCGATCCTTCCCACGCGCCGTCGGGCAGGGCCTCGCCGGAGAAGATGCCGGCTGCCATCGTGCCCGCCGCGCCCTTGTTCCGCAAGTGCCGGGTCAGGGCCCGGGTGTCGATGTCGCGGATGCCGACGACGCCCGCCGCCCGAAGGGCGGGTTCGAGTTCGCCTTCGGATCTCCAGTTCGATGCGCGACGGGCGGGATCGCGGACGACGACGCCGGCGACGGTCCATTCCGCCGAGCGCGCATCGGCAGCGTTGATTCCGGTGTTTCCGATGTGCGGCGCCGTCATGGCAAGAATCTTGCCGGCGTTGGCCGGTTCGGTGAAGGCTTCCTGATAGCCGGTCACGAGCGTCGCGTATTCGGCTGTTCCGAGCGCCCTTCCCTTCGCTGCGTAGGCGCGGCCGGCGAAGACCCTGCCGTCGGCGAGGACCAGGAGGGCCCTGTCCCGCGTCGTCATCGTGCGTTCCCCTTTCGTTCGGCCGCGATGTCTTCGCGGGAGCGGACCGCGCCGTCCCACAGGGTGGGGACGCCGCGATGGAAGGTGTAGCGGGCGCGACCGGCAAGGGTGCGGCCCTCCCAGGGCGTGTTGGAGGCTTTCGAATGGTCCGCCTCGCCCGAGACGGTCCACGTTGCGGCCGGGTCGTAGAGGCAGATATTGGCGGGATTTCCGGGTTCTATCGGCAGGCCTTGGCCTGCGTTGCCGCACAGCTCGGCGGGCGCGTAGCTCATGAGGCGCGCAATGTCTGCCCATGTCGCATGCCCGGTTTCGACGAGCGCCTTCTGGACGACGGGAAGCGCGGTTTCCAGGCCTGTCATTCCGTTGGCTCCGGCGGCCCATTCGCAGTCCTTGTCCTCGGCGGGATGCGGGGCGTGGTCCGTTCCGATGACGTCGATGGTTCCGTCGGCGACTGCCTCGCGAAGCGCTTCGATATCCTCGCGGGTACGCAGGGGCGGATTCACCTTGAAACGCGGATCGTAGGAACGCGCCTCGGAATCGTCGAGGCTGAGATGGTGAGGCGTCGCCTCGGCCGTGACCGGCATTCCCTGGCTCTTGGCCCATCTCACGAGCTCGACCGAGCCCCTGGTCGACAGGTGAAGCTCGTGGACACGCGAACCGACGTGCGCGGCGAGGAGGCAGTCCCGAATCACGATCGATTCCTCGGCCACCGCCGGCCATCCTGCCAGGCCGATTTCGGCCGAGACCACGCCCTCGTTCATCTGGGCGTCTTCGGTCAGGCGCGGATCCTGGGCATGCTGCGCGACGACTCCGCCAAAGGCCTTGACGTATTCGAGGGCGCGGCGCATCGTCAGCGAGTCCGCGACGCACATGCCGTCGTCGGAAAACACCCGGACCTGCGCCTCGGAGGCGGCCATTGCGGCAAGTTCGGCAAGCTGTTCGCCCTCAAGGCCCTTCGTGACGGCGCCGACGGGCTTGACGTCGCAGTATCCGGCATCCTGGCCAAGGCGAAGGACCTGTTCGACGACGCCGGCGCTGTCCTGGACGGGCGTCGTGTTCGCCATCGCGTTGACGCACGTGTAGCCGCCCGCCGCGGCGGCCATCGAGCCGGTCAGGACGGTTTCGGCATCCTCGCGCCCGGGTTCGCGAAGATGCGTATGCGGGTCGACGAGGCCGGGAAGCGCAATCAGGCCGGCGGCGTCGACAACCGTCGCATCGGCAGGCGCCTCGACCTTCGAGCCGACCGCGGCAATCGTGTCCCCGTCGACGAGAATGTCGACGGCGCTCTCGCCGAGCAGGCGTGCGTTCGTAATCAGGTAGGTGCTCATGCGTCGATCTCCTGTCCGTGAGCGAGAAGCAGATAGAGGGCCGCCATCCGGACGCACACGCCGTTGGCAACCTGTTCGGCCACGACCGAACGGGAGGAATCGGCCGCATGCGCGGTAATCTCGAGTCCACGGTTCATCGGCCCCGGATGCATGACGATCGCCTCCTTCTTCAGGCGCGCCAGCCGTGCCGAATCGAGCCCGTAGACCTTTTCGTATTCCGATGCGGAGGGAAAGTATCCTCCTCCCCCGCTCGACATCCGCTCGTGCTGGACCCGCAGCATCATGACGGCGTCAAGGTCTTCGTCGAGGACGGCGTCGAAGTCGTAGGCGATCCGTGCAGGCCAGTCGTCGATTCCGACGGGAAGGAGCGTCGGAGGGCCGACGAGGGTCACCTCCGCGCCGAGGGCCGTCAGAAGGTCGAGGTTGGAGCGGGCAACGCGAGAATGGAGAATGTCCCCGACAATCGCGACCTTTGCTCCTGCCAGGGTCGATCCCTGGGGAGCACGCCTGTTTCCCCCACAATGGAGGTGCCGGCGAATCGTCATCGCGTCCAGGAGCGCCTGGGTGGGATGCTGGTGGCGGCCGTCTCCGGCGTTGAGGATCGGAACATCGACCCATCCCGCATTCGCGAGGCGGTGCGGCGCGCCATCGGCCCGGTGGCGGACGATCAACGCCTCGGCGCCCATCGCGCATATCGTCTGGGCGGTGTCCTTCAGGGATTCGCCCTTCGACACGGACGAGCCTCGCGCGGAAAAGGAGATGACATCCATCGACAGGCGCCTCGCGGCGGTTTCAAACGAAAGCCTTGTCCGGGTCGAGTCCTCGAAGAAGAGCGTCGCAACGGTGTGGCCGCGAAGAACGGGGAGCTTCCGGATTGCGCGTTCCTGCGTCGCCGCCATTTCCTCGGCAGTGTCGAGGATGAGCACGGCCGTTTCGAGGCTCATTGCCTCCGTTCCGAGAAGATGCCTCATTTCACGCCTCCTCGATCGTCACGGCGTCGGCGCCGTCGATCTCGGCAAGTTCCACCCGGACCCGTTCACGGGTCGACGTGGGCAGGTTCTTGCCGACGTAGTCCGCCCGAATCGGCAGTTCCCGATGGCCGCGATCGACCAGGGCCGCAAGCTGGACCCGGGTCGGCCTGCCGAGAGCCCCGAGCGCTTCGAGTCCGGCGCGCACCGTTCGGCCCGAACAGAGAACGTCGTCGACGAGGACGACCGTACGGCCGTCGACGCTGTTGTCGGGAATCGCCGATGGCTGGAGCGTCCGGGTCGGCTGGGACGCAAGGTCGTCGCGGTACATCGTGACGTCGAGGCTGCCGCATCCGACGCCGCCGACGCCGAACTCCTTCATGATCCGGCATAGACGCGCGGCTAGCGGAACTCCGCGCGACTGGATTCCCAGAAGGAGGAGTCCGTCGCCTCCGTCGTTTCGTTCGATGATTTCGTGTGCGATTCTTGTCAGCGAGCGCGCGATTTCGGCCTCGCCCATCACCTGCCGCCCTCGGCGGTTGTCGGCCATATCCGATCCTTTCCCGCCTCTCGGGACGGCTTTAAAGGAGTAAGGAGACCGGGGAGTCTCCGTCTTCTGTCGTGCGGTTCCGCCCCGGTGCGGGGCAACCGGAAAGCCTGCGGAACCGAAAACGGGGGCTTACGAAGAATCGTAAGCCCCCGTCGGGTCTAGTCGCTCGCGCTCTCGGCATGCGAACCGGTCTCGGCCTGCCGAATGTCCGCTATGCGGTTGAGCACGCCCATGACGAAGCCGACAGAACGTTCCGTCGACAGCAGTTTCGCCAATGCCGCATATTCGGTGACGACGAAAGGTCGAGGAGTCTCGACATACATGAGTTCGACGGCGCCAAGGCGCAGAAGCGAACGGTCGAGAGCATTCATGCGCCCAAGGGCCCAGCCTTTCGAGGCGGCCTCGATGATGGTGTCGATGTCGTCGATGTTCCTCGCATAGGCATCGACGAGTTCCGAGCCGAAATCGCCGATGGGCACCTGGGCGGTCATGACGCTTTTGCGTTCGTCGAGCAGCCGCAGAAGGCCGTCTTCGGTTGCGATGCCTTTCTCGTCGGCTTCGAAGAGAACGTCAAGGGCGCGATGGCGCTGGCGCGAACGCGCGGTCTTGGTCTTTTTCTTTTTCGCCATCAGTCGTTGGCGCGAGAGATGTAGCTGCCGGTGCGGGTGTCGACCTTGACCTTGTCGCCCTGGTTGAGGAAGAGCGGCACCTGGATTTCGTAGTCGGTTTCGAGGGTGGCGGGCTTGGTGCCGGCGTTGGAGCGGTCGCCTTGCAGGCCGGGTTCGGTGTAGGTGATTTCGAGGACGACGGAAGCGGGAAGCTCGATGAAGAGCACGGTGCCTTCGTTGGAAGCGACGATGACCTCCTGGTTTTCGAGCATGAAGTGGGCGGCATCGCCGACCAGTTCCGGGGAAATCGGAATCTGGTCGTAGGTTTCCATGTCCATGAAGATGTAGTCCGTGCCGTCGTTGTAGAGGTACTGCATGTCGCGGCGGTCCACGGTGGCGGTTTCGACCTTGACGCCGGCGTTGAGGGTACGCTCGACCGTCTTCCCGGACAGGACGTTCTTGAGCTTCGTACGCACGAAGGCGGGGCCCTTTCCCGGCTTGACGTGCTGGAATTCGACAACCTGCCACAGCTGGTTGTCAAACTTGAGGACCATTCCGTTCTTGAGGTCGTTCGTGGTAGCCACTTCTGCATCCGTTCTTCTCGGGATTCCTTGCCGCACTCTAGAATAGCCGCCATTCAGCGGCGTGCGCCCTGCTCGCGCTATGCCGTCTCTCTCACGCGCGGCGCGGGCGGGCACGTTCGCGCCGACGCTAAAGTCCGATGGCGCGAAAGCCCGCGTCGAGGGCGCTGCCGTCGACCGAGTTGACGACGCGGGGCATCGCCGGACCCGACAGGACGAGAAAACGGTTGAAATGCCGATACGTCTTCGGGTCGGGGGCCATGAGCTTCGCCCTCGTTTCGATCGCCTCCTCGAGTTCTCGGCGCGTGGGGCCGAACGGCGCTTCAGGCAGGCCCGCAGCTCTCAGCGCTTCCTTGTGGGCTGCCAGCCATCCGTCTTCGGCAATGCCCAGGCCTTCGGCGAGGCCGGCGGCAAAAAGCATTCCGGCGGCGAGGCTTTCTGCCCGGTCCGCGGGCGGGCGAAGGCGGCGAAGCGCCTGCGATACGGTGTGCCCGTAGAAGAACTCCTCGCCTCGCTGGTGCGCGTGCGCGCCCTGAGCGCGGGCGGCGATGCCGATTTCGAGGATGCGCGCGAGGCGCCCGGAACCGTGGTCGGCGCTCCTTGTGGCGAGGGCAAGCAGCTCGGAGCTGCGCGCGAAGCCAAGGGAAAGCGCGCACGCCATGCCGGCGTCGTCGGGGGCCAGAACGTCGAGGTCGCACAGGATCTCCTCGGGCACGAATGGCAGGTTCTCTTCCCTGTCCGGATGGCAGGCTTTCCATGCGCCGTCGAGAGCGCCTTCAAGCGTCGTCGGAACGGCAACGAGCCGAAGGCCTCCGGCGTGTCCGCGCGTCGCGAAAGCGCACAGCTGAAGCATCGGCGCGTCGCCGACGGCAAGCACCGCGGCCGACCGGGCGATGCAGTGACGGTCGAGAAAGCTCCTGATGTCTTCGACCGCCGCGTTGTCGAGCGTCGGTCCGACGCGATGCTCGATGGTTCGTCGCCCGGAGAGGGCGGCGCGGTATGAAGCCGGAATCTCGCCGGAATGAAGAACGACGACCCCGGTTGCCCGCTCGGTGGCGACAAACGCCTCCTCGGCCAGTCCCGTTCCGATGATCGCATCGAGGCTTCCGGCCTCGACATGCGTGTGCCGCGCGTGTCCGAGAACCGCGAGAACGCGGCGGGCGACACGTCGGGCGGCCGCACCGTCGGAGCGGACGATATCCGTCGCGCACTCGCGATACAGGGGTTCGCGCTCGACGAGGAGCGCATCGAGCTTCGCCGCGGTGTCTCCGCGCATGAGCGGACGGTCGTTTGTCGAACGTGCGAGACGAGAAAGGAGGACGTCCCGTTCGACGTCGATGAGCACGACCCGGAAACCGGCGAGCGCGTGGCGCGTCGACGGCGCGAGAACCGCTCCTCCTCCAAGCGAGAGGACTCCGGTGCGTTCGGAAAGGGCCCGTGCGACGACCTCCGCTTCGAGGGAGCGGAAACCCGCTTCGCCGCGTTTTTTGAAAATCTCGGGAATGGACATTCCCATTTCCTTTTCGATGAGCATGTCGGTGTCGGCAAAGGGCTCGCCGAGATAGCGGGCGACAATCTTTCCGACTGTCGTCTTTCCCGAGCCCGGCATCCCCACGAAGACGGCGGTGACGCTCATCGGCGTGCCTCCGGGATCGATTCGCGATAAGACGCGAGGTTTCGCCGAATCTCGTCCAGGCTGTCCGATCCGAACTTCGCGGTCAGGGCTTCGGCGAGAACGAGAGCGGCCATCGCTTCTCCGATGACGGCCGCGGGTACGACGGCCGTCGTATCGGAACGCTGGTGGAGAGCCCGCGCGGGTTCTCCGGTTTCCGTGTCGATCGTCCGCAGCGCACGCGGGACGGTCGAAATCGGTTTCACCGCAAAGCGAATGCGAATCG
>CACYEE010000115.1 GCA_902773415.1 uncultured Actinomyces sp. | reverse complement strand
TCTGCCTGCGTGGAGATTTCGTCGGCGATCGCGGGTGCCAAGCCGAGGGGGAGGACGGCAAGGCTTCCGGCGACACGGGTCTGCATCGTCGTGAAACTCATGCATGCGTGCTTTCGTCGGCAACGAGGACTTGAGGCGAACGCCAACGAACATGACGGTTCCGTAACGACATGCCGGGAAAAGGCATTTGGACGCCATAAAACGGCGCAAAAGTTCGGAAACAATGCCGGCATGGAGTGCCGGGTCGAAACCAGGCGGCCGAGGCCTACTCGTGCAGGAGGAAATACTTGGCCGAAAAAGGGGCAAGCGGAACCGCGCAGGCCGTTCCGGGCATGGCGATTTCCTGGCCGTCGGAGTACTGGTTCGTCCCGTTGTAGATGTCCCGATCGGAAGCGAGAAGAAGCTCGAGTCGCGTCGAGGATTTCACTCCGCGCTCCGGTGCCTGCGCAAAGCCCGCGCCTGCGGCCTCCGCAAGCTCGCGCAGCATGTTCCGCGTGAGCACGAACCTCTGGCCTGCACGCGAAAAGTTGAAGAAGGCGACGAGCGTCGTCGCCCCGTCCGTGCGTCCGAAGGCGTACACGAGCCGATTCTCCGAAACGCAGTCGATCCACGCGAACCCGTCGCGCGAAAAGTCCCGCTCCGAGAGCGCCGGAACCGCAGCGTAGATCTTCGACAGGTCCCGCGTGAAACGGTGGAAGGCGTCATGCATGGGGTAGCGCAGCACCTCCCAGTCCTGCTCGCGAGCCTCGCTCCATTCGCGAAGCTGGCCGAACTCGTTGCCCATGAAGGTCAGCTTCTTGCCGGGAAGGGCATACATGTACATGTACAGGGCGCGCGCCTGGGCGAACTGCTCCTCGTATTCGCCGTTCATCCGGCCCACGATCGTGCCCTTGCCGTGGACGACCTCGTCGTGCGAAAACGGCAGAACGTAGCGTTCGTCGTAACGGTACATCATCGCGAAGGTGAGCTTGTGATACGCTGCGGGGCGTTCGCGCGCGGGCGTGGCGAGAAAGGCCAGGGTGTCGTGCATCCAGCCGAGATCCCACTTGTAGTCGAAGCCGAGGCCGCCTTCGGATGCGGGGCCCGTCACTCCGCGGAAGGGCGAGGAATCCTCGGCGATAAGCATGGCGCTCGGATAGCGTTCCTTCAAGCCGGCATTCATCGTGCGCAGAAAGGCGAGGGCATCGGCGTTTTCCCCGCGCGCGGCGTCGCCCTGCCAGTAGATGAGGTTCGAGACGGCATCCACCCGAAGCCCGTCCACATGGAACTCCTCGAGCCAGAAGCGGGCATTGGACTGGAGGAAGGAACGCACCTCGCCGCGCGAATGCATGAAGTTGCGCGAACCCCATTCGCTGTGCCCCACATCGGTGTGTGGATACTCGTAGAGCGCGGTGCCGTCGAAATCGGAGAGTCCATAGGAATCGAGCGCGAAATGCACCGGAACGAAATCGACGATGACGCCGATTCCGCCGCGATGGCAGGCGTCCACGAAAGCCTGGAAGTCCGCGGCGGTCCCATAGCGGGAGGTGGGGGAGTAGAAGCCGGTGATCTGGTAGCCCCAGGATTCGTCGACGGGATGCTCGGCGACGGGCAGCAGTTCGATATGCGTGAATCCCTGGGCCTGGGCGTAGGGCACGAGCTCCGTGGCGAGTTCGTGCCAGGAAAGCGGGGCGCCGTCGCGGCGGCGGCGCCAGGAACCGGCGTGGACCTCGTAGATGTTCAGCGGCTTGCTGCGGCGGTCGGTGCGCGAGGCGAGCCACGCGGAATCGGCGAAGGCGTACAAATCGAGGCGGCGGATCGCGGAGGCGGTGCCGGGAGGAAGCTCCGAGCCGAAAGCGAAGGGGTCGGCGTGGTCGACTGCGAGGCCGTCGGGCCGGCGGATGCGGTACTTGTAGAGCTGGCCTTCGCGGGCCTCGGGGACGGCGACCTCCCAGAAGTTGCCGTCGTAGATTCGTTCCATCGGGGTGCCGGCCCAGTCGTTGAATTCTCCGATGACGTCGATGGCCTGCGCGGCGGGCGCGAAAACCCGGAACACGGCACCTGCGGTTTCGGGAAGGAGGTGGCAGCCAAGGTACTCGTAGGCGTCGAAGGAACGGCCTGCATAGAAGGCCTGAAAGTCCATGCGCGATCTCCTTTGATCTGCGGCTCAAGCTGTCTTCCTCCGATTATATGGCGTGTTGGGATGTGCGGGTGCGATTGTGGCGGCTACGCGGGAAAGGGAGAGGCGGGCGACACGAACCGGTGCCGGGTGCGCATTGGAGCGTGTCCGTCTGCTCCCGCGGCCGTCTCGGAAGGACGCCTCCTGGAGCTGGCCGGGGCCGGGTTCGGTGCGTTGTTCCGATTCCCGCCCTGTCCGTTCGTGCAGGCGAGAGCACCCGTGTGAGATTCGGGGCCGTGTTCGGTCGCTTCGCGCTCCCTCCTGCGGCTTCCTTGCTCCGGTCTTGCGCGAGCGGACTCGCGTGGGCCTCCCGCTTGTCGGAAAGGGGACTGTCCCCGATGCGGCACTGGTCTGTCCATCGCGGTTGCGGTTACGGGCTGTTTCGTTGGCGGCGCGATTGCGCCAAGCCCGGTTTCCGGGCTTGCGGCCGGGTGTCCGCGGACGGCCTTGTGTCCCCGCCCCGCCTTGCAAGGGCCCGGAGGGTGCCGCCGCGGGCATCGCTGTCCCCTCTCGCCCCGACGGCTGTGCGACAACCTTGCCAAAGCGCGCATTTGCGGTACCGAACGTGAATGGATATGCGTTTTGGCAAAGGTCGTGCAAGGCCCTCGTCAAGAATCGAGTGCCGGCCGGTTTCGCCATTTCGGGATGGCGATCGAAGACGCGAGCCATGAGAAAGCGGCCGAAGCCGGCACGCCATCCAAAGACTCGGCACGGGTCGGCGCGCGATCGGCAAACGCAACGTGCCACGGGCCATTGCCGTGGAACCCGACGCTTCCCGGACCCGAAAAGAGGCGGCATGGGAGATTCTTGCCATGAGCGAGGCGTTGGAAGGCGAGCTGGGCGTCACGAGGGAAGAGACGGACCGGTTCGATCCGACGGCCCACGGCATCGGCTTGTCAAGCATCGGGCATTGCGCATCTTCATGCGCCGCTTCCCGGAAACGACGGGCGAGGCGACGCTGCGCGGCTCGCACGCGCGGGCAAGAAGCGGGCAGTTCCAGGCAACGGCACTCGCCTGCGTGAAGCGAAGTTCCGGCCCGCCGCACCCGGCGTCGGCGCGCCCGCCGATACGCCCGCAGGCGAACGGCGGGTTCCAGGGTTGGCCGGCACGACGCAAGGCCGATACTCTAGGGAGGACACCGGAAGGAAGGAGGGGCCGTGTTCGTTTTCGCCGGCATTGCGGCGCTTGCGCTCGTCGCGGGCCTCGTATGGTACGTGGCCGCGCTGCTGCGCCGTCTGCTTGCGCTTCACCCGCGGTTCCGGCGCAGCCAGGCGACGACGCTGCCGCTTCTTGCGCTCGCCGTGGCGATTGTCGTTGCGGCGGCAGCCGTGCGCGGCGCGGCGGCGGCCTACGTCCTGTACGCGGTGCTGGCGGCGCTCGCGGTCGATGCGCTCTGGCTTGCGGCGCGCTTCCGTACGAGGCTTGCGGCCAGAAAGCGGAGCGGAGCGGGAAGCGACGGCGAAGACGCGCGAAACTCCGCGTCGCCCCGAAAACTCGCGGCGGTGCGAATCCTGGCGCCGATTCTTGTTGCCGCCCTCGCCACCGGCTACGGCATGCGCAACATGGGGCAGGTCGCGCGCACGGACTACACCGTCGTCTCCGACAAACTCTCGCGCACCTACACCGTGCTGTTCGTCTCCGACCTTCACTACGCAACCGTTCAGGATCCTGACGTGCTCGCGCAGGCCCTTGACGGCATGCGCGCCGCGAAACCGGACCTCGTCGTGCTTGGCGGCGACATCGTTGACGAAGGAACCCCCGGCAACGCCATGCCGCGGGCCTTCGAGGAGCTGGCAGGCGTCGAGGCGCCACTGGGCACGTACTTCGTGTGGGGCAACCACGACTCCGCAGAATACTCGGCGGAGCCGGCCTTCACCGCAGCCGAGGTCGAAGCGGCCGCGCGGGCCGCAGGCATCGGCATTCTTGCCGACGAAACGGCGCAGGTTGCGCCCGGCCTTGTGCTTGCCGGCCGCAAAGATTACGGATTCGGCGCGAGCGGGCGCGAATCGGCCCGGGAACTGCTCTCTTCGGCGCATCCGGGCGACTATGCGATCATCGCCGACCACCAGCCAGGCGCGGGAGCGGAGGAAGCGGCGAAGGCCGGAGCCGACCTCCAGCTGTCCGGCCATACGCATGCGATGCAGATCTTCCCGGCAGGCCAGATCGCCCGGGCAATCGGAGCCTACGTGCATGGCCGCTACGAGACGGGAGGCCTCACGCTCATCGTGTCCTCGGGCTTTGCCGGCTGGGGAGTTCCCGTGCGCACCGAGGCGCACTGCGAATACGTCGTCGTTCGTCTCGAACCGGCACGCTGAGCCGGTCCTGGCGCTCCCTGGCAGGCGAACCCGCCGTCGGGTGCGCACAAGAGACAGGCCAGTGTCGCATCGGAGACAGTCCCCTCCGCGAACCCGGGCCTCTCGCCAGCGCAAACGGCTGGGCGGGGCCGAAACAACGTGGCGGTTCCCGCGCCGGCCAGATACGGGCATCCTGCTTGGGGCAGATCCGGGGCGGCGCGTTGCGGGACCCCTGTTCCGCCGGGGCGTCGAGCCTCATAGTGGAACGCCGGCCGGTCGTGTTCCCGCGTCGATACAATCGAAACGGCGCAAGACGCCCTCGCTCCCACGCCGGGGCAGGCAATGCCTGCGTCGTGCATGAAGCGGAACCCGACCGACGAAGAACAGGAGCATCCATGAATCCGAACAAGCGCCCCGAGGATATGGAGCGAATCGTCACCGCCGAACAGGCCGAGGCGTTCATCGAGAAGTCCGTTGCCGAAGTCCGCAAACAGGTGGGCGATGCCGGCGTGCTCCTTGCGCTTTCGGGAGGCGTCGATTCCTCCGTTGTTGCCGCGCTGCTCATCAAGGCCATCGGCGAACAGCTTCTTGCCGTCCATGTCAACCACGGCCTCATGCGAGAGGGGGAATCCGAGGAAGTCGTCCGGGTTTTCCGCGACGAGCTTGGCGCAAACCTCGTGTACGTCGACGCCGCCGACCGCTTCCTCGACAAGCTCGCTGGCGTGAGCGATCCCGAGACGAAGCGCAAGATCATCGGTGCCGAGTTCATCGAAGTATTCGACGAGGAAGCCCGCAAGGCCGCCGAAGGCAACGTGCGTTTCCTCGCCCAGGGCACGATCTACCCGGACATTCTCGAATCCGACGGCGTCAAGGCCCACCACAACGTCGGCGGCTTGCCCGAAGGCATGGAGTTCGAACTCGTCGAACCCGTCAAGTTCCTGTACAAGGACGAAGTGCGCGTCATCGGCCGGGCCCTCGGCCTGCCCTCCTCGATGGTGGACCGCCAACCCTTCCCGGGCCCCGGTCTCGGCGTGCGCTGCCTCGGCGCGATTACCCGAGACCGCCTCGAAGCCCTGCGCAAGGCCGACGCGATTTTCCGCGAGGAGATCGTCGCCGCCGGCATCGGCGACTCGATCTGGCAGTACTTCACCGTGGTGCCGGATATGCGCGCCACCGGCGTGCGCGACGAAAAGCGCCTCTACGCCTGGCCCGTCATCCTCCGCGCCGTCAACACCGTGGACGCGATGACCGCCACCGTGCCGAAGATCGACTGGGCCGTGCTGGAGAAGGTCACCACGCGCATCCTCTCCGAGGTCGACGGCGTGTGTCGCGTGGCCTACGACCTCACTCCGAAGCCCGTGGGCACCATCGAGTGGGAGTAGGGAACTCGCGGCGCAGCCGCCATGCGTGGGCCTGCGGTCGCCGCGCATGGCACTGCGCATGGTGCCGCGCATG
>CACYEE010000114.1 GCA_902773415.1 uncultured Actinomyces sp. | reverse complement strand
GGCGCCGTCGTGCGTCTCGCCGATCTTGTAGTTGATGCCGGTGTAGTAGAGGATGCGCTCGGTGACGGTGGTCTTGCCAGCGTCGATATGCGCCATGATTCCGAAGTTGCGGACCTTCTTGAGGTCGGTCAGGACTTCCTGTGCCTGTGCCACAGTTGCTCTCTTTCCCTGTAGGGGCCAGCGGCCCGGCTTACCAGCGGTAGTGGGCGAAGGCCTTGTTGGCCTCGGCCATGCGGTGGGTATCCTCGCGGCGCTTCACGGCGGCGCCGAGGCCGTTGGAAGCGTCGAGGATTTCGTTCATAAGACGTTCGGTCATCGTCTTTTCGCGACGCTGGCGCGAATAGTCGACGAGCCAGCGCAGCGCGAGCGTAGTGGCGCGGCCAGCCTTCACCTCGACGGGCACCTGGTAGGTGGCACCGCCGACGCGGCGGGAACGGACCTCGAGCTGGGGACGGATATTGTCCATCGCGCGCTTGAGAACGGTCAGCGCTTCCTGGCCGGACTTCTCGGCCACGCCTTCGAGCGCACCGTAGACGATGCGCTCGGCGGTGGACTTCTTGCCGTCGAGAAGGACGCGGTTGACGAGCTGGGTCACCATCGGCGAACCGTAGACGGGATCGTTGACAAGCGGACGCTTGCGTGCGGGACCTTTACGAGGCATCAGTTCTTCTCCTTCTTCGCACCGTAGCGGGAGCGGGCCTGCTGGCGTCCCTTCACGCCCTGCGTGTCGAGCGCGCCGCGCACGATCTTGTAGCGCACGCCCGGCAGGTCGCGCACGCGGCCTCCGCGAACGAGCACGATGGAGTGCTCTTGCAGGTTGTGGCCTTCGCCCGGAATGTAGGCCGTCACTTCGATGCCGGAGGACAGGCGCACACGGGCGACCTTGCGCAGGGCCGAGTTCGGCTTCTTCGGGGTGGTCGTGAACACGCGGGTACACACGCCGCGACGCTGCGGGCTCCCCTTGAGGGCCGCGGTCTGCGAGGTGCGCTTCTTCGAGGACCGGCCCTTGCGGACCAGCTGCTGAATGGTAGGCACTCTATTTTCTCCTGAGAATTTTCTGTTTCAAACGCGAATGCTCGCTGCCAGGGCGCAACACCCCTCGCAACACTCGGCGGCGCGCCGTTTTCTCGGCGTGCCGTCGCCGGGAGACCCGGCAAGCGGGCAACCTCCCTGAGCTTAGCCGTTTGCGTGCAAGGCCGTCAAAGAAAGTAGGCAGCGCCACAGCCTTTGACGGCCCTGTGCAACTCGCTCGCAAACGGCCGGTGTCCCCGGGCGAAGGCGCTGTCAGCTCAGCTTCCGCGCCCGGGGCTCCTATCCTGTTTTCAGTGGTCGTACCCCGACGACATGTCGTAGGCCTGGCCTCGTCCGTATCCCGAACCATCGTCGAACGGGGAGAGATCGCTCTGGTTGAAGCCGTTGGTCTTCTCGAATTCGATGCGCGCTTCCATCGTGGGTTCCACACGGACCGAACGCAGCTCCTCCAGGCCGGTGCCGGCCGGGATGAGCTTGCCGAGAATGACGTTCTCCTTGAGGCCGGACAGAGGATCGCTCTTCGCGTTGAGCGCGGCCTCGGTGAGGATCTTCGTGGTCTCCTGGAAGGACGCGGCCGAAAGCCAGGAATCGGTGGCCAGCGAAGCCTTCGTGATCCCCATCAGTTCTGGACGGCCGGAGGCGGGCTTGCCGCCCTCGGCCATCGCCGCACGATTCTCGTCCTCGAAGACGGAGACGTCGACGAGTTCGCCGGGAAGCAGCTTCGTCGTGCCGGCCTCGTTGATGATGACGCGACGCAGCATCTGGCGCACGATGACCTCGATGTGCTTGTCGTGGATCTCCACGCCCTGCGAACGGTAGACGTTCTGGACCTCGTCGACGATATGCTGCTGGGCGGCGCGGCGGCCCGAGACGCGCAGGAGCTTCTTCGGGTCGACCGAACCCTCGACAAGCTGGTCGCCGGCCGCGACGTGCCCGCCCTCGGCGATCCGCAGCTTCGAATGCTTGGACGCCTGGTAGACGAGGTCTTCCCCGCCGTCGTCGCGCACGACGATGAGCTTGCGCGTACGCTCGCCGTCCTCGATCTTCAGGGTGCCCGAAGCCTCGGCGATCGGGGCCTCGCCCTTCGGGGTACGCGCCTCGAAAAGCTCCTGGACGCGCGGAAGACCCTGCGTGATGTCGTCGGCAGACGCCGAGCCGCCGGTGTGGAAGGTCCGCATCGTCAGCTGGGTTCCGGGTTCGCCGATCGACTGCGCCGCAACGATTCCGACGGCCTCGCCGATGTCCACGAGCTTGCCGGTAGCCATCGAACGGCCATAGCACATGGCGCACGTGCCGATGCGCGACTGGCAGGTCAGCACCGAGCGGACCGTCACTTCCGTGACGCCGGCGGCGATAAGTTTCTCGATGGCGACATCGCCAAGGTCGGTGCCGCCAGCCACGACGACCTCCCCGCCAGCGTCGAGGATATCGGCGGCGAGGGTCCGCGCGTACACCGACGTGTCGAGGTTCTTGTCGGGAACAAGCGCGCCGTCCGGGCCGACCGAGGCGATCGCCTTTTTCAGGCCGCGCGAGGTTCCGCAGTCGTGCTCGCGAACGATGACGTCCTGCGAAACGTCGACGAGACGACGGGTGAGGTAGCCCGAGTCCGCCGTACGCAGTGCCGTGTCGGCCAGGCCCTTGCGGGCGCCGTGGGTGGCGATGAAGTACTCGAGAACCGACAGGCCTTCACGGTAGTTCGACTGGATCGGACGCGGGATGATCGTGCCCTTCGGGTCTGCGACCTGGCCGCGCATGCCGCCGATCTGGCGCAGCTGCTCCTTGTTTCCTCGCGCGCCGGAATTGACCATCCGGTACACCGTGTTCATCGGATCGACGTCCTTGTTCATCTCGTCGCCGATACGGTTCGTCGTCTCGCCCCACAGCTTGACAAGGCCTTCGCGGCGGTCGGCGTCAAGGATGAGGCCCTTGGCGTACTGGGCCTCGATCGTCGCGGCCCGCTCTTCGGCCTCCGCAATGATCTCCGCCTTGTTCGCGGGAACCACGACGTCGGAAACGGCAATCGAAACGCCGGAACGGCCGGCCCAGAAGAAGCCGGTCTCCTTGAGCGCGTCGAGGGAGGCCCCGACCGCGACCTTCGGGTAGCGTTCGGCAAGCTCGTTGACGATCTGGCCAAGGCGCTTCTTGTCCACCTCGCAGTTGACGAACGGGAAGTCGACGGGAAGCGTCTCGTTGAACAGGGCGCGTCCGAGGGTGGTCTCGAGAATGACCGGGTCGCCTTCCTCGTAGCCTTCGGGAGCCTGCCAGTCGCGGGGCATGGGCACATCGCCCTCGAAGCGGATGCGGCACGGAGCGTTGAGATGGAGCTGGCCGAGATCGGCGGCCATCTGCGCCTCGGCAACCGAGGAGAAGCAGCGGCCCGCGCCCGCTTCCTTCTCCCGCAGGCCCGTCAGGTGGTACAGGCCGATGATCATGTCCTGCGACGGCATGGTCACCGGACGCCCGTCGGACGGCTTGAGGATGTTGTTGGCCGAGAGCATGAGGATGCGCGCCTCGGCCTGCGCCTCGACGCTCAGCGGCAGATGCACCGCCATCTGGTCGCCGTCGAAGTCCGCGTTGAAGGCGGTGCACACGAGCGGGTGCAGGCGGATCGCCTTGCCCTTGACAATCGTCGGTTCAAAGGCCTGAATGCCCAGGCGGTGCAGCGTGGGCGCGCGGTTGAGAAGCACGGGGTGTTCCTGGATGACATCTTCGAGGATTTCCCACACTTCGGAATTCTGGCGTTCGACGTGCCTCTTGGCGGCCTTGATGTTCTTGACCAGGCCCTGGTCGACCAGACGCTTCTGGACGAAGGGCTTGAAGAGTTCGAGGGCCATGTCCTGCGGCAGGCCGCACTGGTGGAGCTTGAGTTCGGGGCCGACGACGATCACCGAACGGCCGGAATAGTCGACGCGCTTGCCGAGCAGGTTCTGGCGGAAACGGCCCTGCTTGCCCTTGAGGTTGTCCGAGAGGGACTTGAGCGGGCGGTTGCCCGCGCCCTGGACGGCGCGGCCACGACGGCCGTTGTCGAACAGGGAATCGACCGCTTCCTGAAGCATCCGCTTCTCGTTGTTGACCATGATCTCGGGGGCGCCCAGATCGAGCATCCTCTTGAGGCGGTTGTTGCGGTTGATGACGCGACGGTAGAGGTCGTTGAGGTCGGAGGCCGCCCAGCGGCCTCCGTCGAGCTGGACCATCGGACGCAGGTCCGGCGGAATGACCGGAAGCGCGTCGAGCACCATCGCCTCGGGCTTCGTGCCCGACTGGAGGAAGGCATTGACGACCTTGAGACGCTTGAGGGCGCGCGAATAGCGCTGGCCCGTCGTCGTCTCGATCGTCTCGACAAGCCTGTCGTGCTCGGCCTGAAGGTCGAACTTGCGCAGACGCTTCTGGACGGCTTCGGCACCGCGGCAGGCGGAGAAGTATTCGTCGTAGCGCATCACCATCTCGCGGTAAAGGTCCTCGTCCTCGATGAAGTCGCCTTCCTTGAGGGTGCGGAACTTCTGCCAGATTTCGTCAAGGCGTTCGATGTCGCGGGCGGCTTCGCGCCGGATCCGGGCGATGTCGCGGTCGTGCTTCGCCCTGATGCGGCTCGTCTCGCCGGAGTCCGTCACGCCTTCGAGGTCGGCTTCGAGCTGCCTCGAACGGGCGTCAAGGTCCTCGTTGAGCTGGTTCTCGGCGGCGTTGCGTTCGCGTTCGTAGTCCGTGAGGAGGGTCTTCATGTCTTCCTTGCGCAACGTGTCCTCGACATCGGTCACCATGTAGGCGGCGAAGTAGATGACCTTTTCGAGATCTTTCGGCGCGAGGTCGAGCAGGTAGCCCAGGCGCGAGGGAACGCCCTTGAAGTACCAGATGTGCGTCACCGGAGCGGCAAGCTCGATGTGGCCCATGCGTTCGCGGCGAACCTTCGATCGCGTCACGGTCACGTTGCAGCGTTCGCAGGTGACGTTCTTGTACTTGGCACGCTTGTACTTGCCGCAGCCGCACTCCCAGTCGCGGGAGGGACCGAAGATCTTCTCGCACAGGAGGCCGTCGGCCTCGGGCTTGAGGGTTCGGTAGTTGATGGTCTCGGGCTTCTTGACTTCGCCGTAGGACCAGCTCCGAATGTCATCGGAGGTGGCAAGGGCGATATGAAGCTGATCGAAACGATTGACGTCAAGCATTCTCTTCCTTCTTCCCTCTGTCTTGGCCTACAGATCCGCTCCGGAGGAGTGTTCCTCCAGCCCGGTCGATGTGGTTGCGAGCATGTCCTTCTCGCGTTCCGCCTTTTCGCGGCGAGATTCCTCTTCGGTCTCCTGAAGGTTGATGACGACTCCGTCGGCGTCGAGAGCTTCGACGTTCAGGCACAGCGAACGCATTTCCTCGATCAGCACCTTGAACGACTCGGGAATCCCGGCGTCGGGAAGGTTCTCGCCCTTGACAATCGCCTCGTACACGGCAATACGGCCAACGGTGTCGTCGGACTTGACCGTGAGCATTTCCTGCAACGTGTGGGAAGCGCCGTAGGCTTCCAGCGCCCACACCTCCATCTCGCCGAAACGCTGGCCGCCGAACTGGGCCTTGCCGCCGAGCGGCTGCTGGGTGACCATCGAGTAGGGGCCGGTCGAACGGGCGTGAATCTTGTCGTCGACGAGGTGATGCAGCTTGAGCATGTACATGTAACCCACCGAAATCGGATCGGGGAAGGGCTCGCCGGTGCGGCCGTCGAAGAGCTGCGCCTTGCCGAACTCGTTGACAAGCACGTCGCCGTCGCGGTTCGGACGCGCCGAGGCGATGAGACCGTCGATCTCGTCGGCCCGCACGCCGTCGAAGACGGGCGTGGCGACGCGGCTGCGGGCCTCGCCGGCCACGGCATCCTCGGGAAGACGCAGGGCCCACTCCTCTCCGGCTTCGCGGGCCTTCGTCGCATCCCAACCCTGAGAGGCGACCCACCCGAGGTGGAGCTCGTAGATCTGGCCGAGATTCATTCGGCTCGGCACGCCCAGCGGGTTGAGGATGATGTCCACCGGAGTGCCGTCGGCCATGAAGGGCATGTCCTCGACGCGAAGGATGTTCGAGATGACGCCCTTGTTGCCGTGGCGTCCGGCCATCTTGTCGCCGATGCGGATCTTGCGGCGCTGGGCGATGTAGACCCGCACCGTCTCCAGGACATCGGAGGCCATTTCGGTGTTGTTGTCTTTCGTGAACTCCTGGACGTTGATGACGATGCCGTAGTCGCCGTGGGCGACGCGCTCGGAGGAATCGCGCACCTCGCGGGCCTTTTCGCCGAAGATGGCGCGCAGGAGACGCTCTTCGGAGGTCAGGTCCGTCTCGCCCTTCGGAGTGATCTTGCCGATAAGAATGTCTCCGGCCTTCACTTCGGCACCGACACGGATGACGCCATGCTCGTCGAGGTTGGCAAGCTGGCTTTCGCCGACGTTCGGGATGTCGCGGGTGATCTCCTCCGCGCCGAGCTTGGTCATGCGGGCCACGAGTTCGGCTTCCTTGATGTGGATCGAGGTCAGGAGGTCTTCCTTCACGCAGCGTTCGGACAGGATGATGGCGTCCTCGTAGTTGTATCCGTTCCAGCTCATGAAGGCGACGAGGAGATTCTGGCCGAGCGCGAGTTCTCCGCCGTCGGTCGCCGGTCCGTCGGCGATAAGCGAGCCGACCTCGACCCTGTCCCCCTCGCTCACGCGCACCGTGTAGTTGATGCAGTTGTCCGTGTTCGCGGCCTGGAACTTCTCCATCTTGTAAGTGGCCTGCCTGCCGTTGTCCTGTTCGACGACGACATACTCGGCGTCCACTTCGATGACGACGCCCGCTCCGGTTGCGACAACGACGTCGCCGGCGTCGACCGCGCAGCGCATCTCCATTCCGGTTCCGACGAACGGGGCGACGGGACGGATGAGCGGCACCGCCTGGCGCTGCATGTTGGCGCCCATGAGGGCCCGGTTCGCGTCGTCGTGCTCAAGGAAGGGAATCATCGCGGTGCCGACCGAACACATCTGGCGCGCGGAAACGTCCATGTAGTCGATCTGGTCGGGGTGGACGAGCGCGGGTTCGCCGCCGGGCATGCGGCACAGGACCTCGTGCTCGACGAAGTGGCCTTCGGCGTCGATCGGCGCTTCCGCCTGCGCGATGACGACCGAATCCTCGTCGTCGGCTTGCAGGTAGTCGATGGCTTCGGTCACCCGGCCATCGGCGACCTTCCGGTAGGGGGTCTCGATGAAGCCGAAGGGATTGATCCGGCCGAAGGAGGCCAGCGAGCCGATAAGGCCGATGTTCGGGCCTTCGGGGGTCTCGATCGGGCACATGCGGCC
>CACYEE010000113.1 GCA_902773415.1 uncultured Actinomyces sp. | reverse complement strand
GTCTGGTTTCCGAGGGCCTGGTATGCGGTGCGTTGGACGGCGGGGTCGATGGTGAGTTCGACGGAGCCGCCTTGGGGCTGGGTGCCGGTGACCAGTTCCTGGAGGCGTTGGGTGGCCAGTTCCGAGGCGGAGCCGCCCAGCAGGGAGTTTTCGGCCCGTTCGAGGCCGGTCATGGAGGAGAAGGCGGTGGAGAAGTATCCGGTGAGGTGGGAGTAGAGTTCGGAATCGGCGTAGGTGCGCTGGAATTTGTAGACGCCTTCGGCGGGCACGGAGGTGGCGATCGCTTCGCCGTTGACGATGATCTTGCCGCGTTCGGTGCCGTATTCGGCGTAGAGGGTTCGCACGTTCCGGTCGTCGGCGGCGAGTTTCTCGGCGTCGAAGAACTGGATGTAGGTGGCGGTGGCCATGAGTGCGAGGAACATGAGGATGACGAGGGTGGCGAGCTGCCGGGCCGGCTTGTTCACGAGAGTTTCACCACCTGGGTCTCGTTGAGGTCGTCGCCGCGGGAGGAATCCTTGGCGAGGAAGGGGATGTCGCCCAGTTCTTCGGCGGTGGGTACGGGTACGGGCGTGGCCGAGGCTGGCCGGCGCGCGGCTTCGCTCATGCGAAGCAGCAGGCCGATGATGATCCAGTTGGTCAGGAGGGCTGATCCGCCGTGGGCGAGGAAGGGCATGGCGAGGCCGGTGAGGGGGATGAGGCGGGTTACTCCGCCGACGACGATGAAGCTTTGGAGCGCGATGGTGAAGGAGAGGCCGGATGCGAGGAGTTTGCCGAAGCCGTCGTGGAGGTGGATGGTGATTCTCATTCCGCGCATGACGATGAGGAAGTAGATTGTGAGGAGGGCCATGAGGCCGACGAGGCCGATTTCTTCGCCGAAGGAGGCGATGATGAGGTCGGAGTTCGCGGCGAAGGAGAGTGTCGGGTGGCCTTGGCCGAAGCCGGTTCCGAACAGGCCTCCGTTGGCCATGCCGAAAATTCCTTGGACGAGCTGGTAGGAGCCGTACTGGGAGTTGTAGACTTCCGGGTCGAAGGCGTGTTGCCAGGCGTTGAAGCGGGCTTGGATGTGCGGCATTGCCTTGACGATGGCGCTCACGCCGACGATGCTCATCCCGGCGCCGATGACGAGCCAGGATACGCGGTCCGTGGCGACGTAGAGCATGGCGACGAAGAGTCCGAAGAAGAGCAGGGCGGTGCCGAAGTCGCGTTCGAGGGCGAGCACTCCGAGGCTGATGATCCAGACGGCGAGAAGGGGCAGCATGTGGCTGGGTTTGGGCAGTTGGAGGCCGAGGACTTTCGGGCCGGCGAGGGAGAGGTTGTCGCGTTCGGTGACGAGGTATCCGGCGAAGAAGACGGCGAAGAACACTTTGGCGAGTTCGGCGGGCTGGTAGGTGAAGCCGGCGAGCGAAATCCAGATTCGCGCGCCGTAGACGGTCTTGCCGAGTCCGGGAACCATCGGCAGGACGAGGAGGACGACGCCGGCGACGAGGGAGGTCCACGTGATGCGCCGCAGCAGCCGGTGGTCGCGCAGGGCGACGACGGTTGCGACCATGAGGACGATTCCGACGCCGGAGAGGACAAGCTGGCTGGTGACGGCACTCGTGTCGGCGGTTTCGTCGATCCGGTAGATCATGACGAGGCCGAGTCCGTTGAGCAGGAGCGCGGCGGGGAGGAGCACGGCGTCGGCATAGGGGGCGACGTGGCGGATGATGATGTGCGCGGCGAGGGCGGCACCGGCGCCGAGGATCGCAATCGGCACGAAGTTTTCGGGAAGGCCGTTCCCGCCGGTGCCCGTGTAGGCGAGCACGTAGGCGGTGTCGATGATGGCGAGGGCGAGAATCGTGAGGAAGAGTTCGGGCAGGCGGCCTTTGCGGGCTTCTTTTTCGGCGACGACGCTCATTGGCGGGCCTCCGGTTCGTTTGCGGGTCCGGTGCCGGGGCGGGGCCCGGAGGGCGGCGTGCTTGCGGAGGGGTTCGCGTCTTGCGTCGTGTCTTCGGGAGCATCCGGGTTTTGCGTGGCGTTTGCGGAGGGGGTCGCGTCTTGCGTCGCCCCTGCCGAGGGCGACACGGAAGGGGGAGCGCTTGCGGAAGCCTCGGAGTTTTCGGTTCCTGCGAGGGAATCGGAGAGGCTTGCGACAACCTTGCGCGCCTCGGCGAGCGAACCTCGGGTAATCGGGATCTCAAGGCGTTCCTGGGCGACGGGCGTGAGGTCGGAAATGCGGATGTCGGTCCGTTCGACGGCATGGGAAAGGCCGAGGGGGCCGACACGCTGGGGGATGCCTTGGAAGATGGCGACTTTTCCCGCGTCGGCGGCCACGTAGTACTGGGTTTGCGACCACCGGTAGCCCGCAAACACTCCGACCGCGGCGAGGGCGAGGATGCCGAAGAGCACGCCGAGCTTGGCGGTGCGCCGCGACTTCGGCTCGTCGTAGACGATTTCATGTTCGGGGGCGTTTCCGCGTGCGGGTGCCGTGAGCAGGGCGGCTTTCGCCGCGGCGGAGGTTCCTCCGCGCGTGGGACGCGAATAGTCGGTGGCGGCCGAGCCGACGACGATTGGTTTTTGCGGTGCCAGGCCGTCGGCAAGATCGGCCTCTTCCACGACATCGGCGAGGACGACGGTCACGTTGTCGGCGCCTCCGGCTGCGAGCGCGAGGGCGATAAGGGCTTCGCCGCAGGCGTCGAGGTCTTTGTGTTCGATGAGGGCCTGCTCGATCGTTTCGGCGGAGACGCAGCCGCACAGGCCGTCGGAGCACAGCAGCCAGCGGTCGCCGGGGACGGCTTCGCGCACGGATTCGTCGAGGTCGACTTCGCCGGGGAAATCGCCCAGGGCCCGCATGATGACGTTCCTTTTGGGGTGGACTTCGGCTTCCTCGGGGGTGATCTCCCCCTTGTCCACGAGATACTGGACGAGCGTGTGGTCGTGCGTGACCTGGGTGAGATGGCCGTCGCGCAGGAGATAGGCGCGCGAATCGCCGATGTGGACCATTGCGAGTTTGTTGTCGGAACGGAGAATCGCGACGCAGGTGGTTCCGAGGCCTTCGAGTTTCGAGTCTTCCTTGGCGCGCTGGAGGAGGTCGTAGTGGGCGTCGTCGATGGCGCGGCGTAGCAAGGGGAGGAGGTCGTCGGCCTGGTGGACGTCTTCGTCGATTCTCGCAAGATGCGCGACGGTTACGGACGAGGCGACGTCTCCGGCTGCGGCTCCGCCCATTCCGTCGGCGAGAACGAGGAGGTTTTGGGAAGCGTATCCGCCATCCTGGTTGGTGGCGCGGACAAGGCCGACGTCGGAGAATGCCGCATACCGGATTTGGACGCTCATGCCTGCAACTCCATCGTCGTGCGACCGATGACGATGGGAAGGCCGGGGGTGAGCGCGACGGGTTCGGAGATTCGACGGCCATGAATGTAGGTGCCGTTTGTCGAGCCGAGATCTTCGATCCACCACGAACCGTTTGCCTGGAAAAAGCGCGCGTGGCGGGAGGACGAATAGGTGTCGTCGAGGACGAGCGTGGAATCGGGGGAGCGTCCGACGATGACATCGGAACGGCCCAGGGGCAGCGTCGTGCCGGCGAGGGGGCCGTCGGTGACGACAAGCGAAAGCGGGTTTTGGCGTGCCGGAGGGGCTGCGGGTTCCGGGTCGGCGGGGCTGGCCGGTTGGGAGGCCGGGGCTTCCGCGGCGGATTTTTTCTTTCGCGACGGCTTTTCGAGGGTTCGGCGTTCGCCGATTCGCGTCCCGTAGAGGTCTTTGCGTACGAGGTGGAAGATTGCGAGGACGAAGAGCCACAGTGCGATGAGGAAGCCGAAGCGGAGGATCGTGAGAGCCAGCGTGCTCATGCGCCCGCCTGCGGGGTCCAGAACATGATGGTCGTGCGTCCGATCGTGACGGTGTTGCCGTCGACAAGGGTGGCGCTTCCGATCCGGTGGCCTTCGACGAAGGTTCCGTTTGTCGAGCCGAGGTCGGAGACGACGACCCCGTTCGGGGTCAGGCGCAGTTCGAGGTGGCGACGCGAGATGTTCGTGTCGTCGACGATGATGTCGCAGTCTGATCCGCGGCCGATTACCGTGACGGCGCCGGTGAGGAGGAAGCGGCGGCCGCCGACCTCGATCATCGGGTGGGCGCCTGCCGTGGCGCGCGACGTGGCGGGGGAGACGGTGCCTCTGCGTGTCGCGCCCGTTGCCGTGACCTGGCCGGATTTGAGCGTTTCGTCGTCGACAAAGGTGATGCGGATCGGGCCGAGCAGCACGTAGTCTTGCTTTTCTGCGTAGGCCAGGAGGCCGTCTACAAGCTCGTTTTCGAGGGATTCGATGCCCCATTGCTCGATGTTCGCGAAGTCGGCCGGGGAGAGGGCGACGGTGAAGTCGTTGGGTGTCACCGTGCGTTCGCGCGAGAGGTTGGCGGCTTCCCTGTCCATCCGTTTCTTGAGGGCGGACATGATTTCGACCGGTTTGAGGGTTGAGCGGAACGCCCTGGCGAATGTGCCGGCGACGGCGTTTTCGACGCCTTCTTCGAACTTGTCGAATGCGTTCATGGCGCCCCCTTTCGTCGTCAATGTCGGTGGCACTGCTTATCCACGATTCACTTTAGGCCTCATGGCCCGAAAGCGCGAGGGCGGCGGGGGTGCTGAGGCCTATATCTCGGCATTGGCGCTCGCGTGCAAATCGGGGGAGGGTGGTCGGAATGGGGTGGCGTGTCGCCGGGGTC
>CACYEE010000112.1 GCA_902773415.1 uncultured Actinomyces sp. | reverse complement strand
GCTTCATGTCTGGGGGATTCCGGCCGATGAGCTGGCAAACGAGTGCATCGTCCTCCGCCTCGACTTCGCGCCTGGTGCGCTTGAAGGGAAACTGAGGTGAGCTTATGAAGAGGACTACCACGTGGACGTGACGGGTGTAGCCGGCGTGCTGTTCCTCTCGCCCGAAAAGCACTGGTGACCGCCGTGGCTCTTCGGATTTCTGTATTGAGTCATCTGCCTCCGGTTGGAGATGAATTGCTATGTTGCGCACCCAAGAAGTTTTTGGGGCACGCATTCTCATGGCGCGCCGCAAATATGGTATAATTCGCGGCATGAAGAGTAGGAGAAAAGACCTTAAGATACCCTACGGCGTCTCGGATTTTAGGACAATCCGGAACGAGGGTCTTTACTATGTCGACAAGACGCGGCATCTCTCAATGATGGAGGCAAGAGACCGGTTCATCTTCTTCGTCCGTCCGCGCAGGTTCGGCAAGTCGCTCTTCATCTCGATGCTGGAGAGCTACTACGACCTCAACCAGAAGAAGGACTTCAAGAAGCTCTTCGGCGGACTCTGGATCGGCAGCCATCCCACGGAGAACGCCAACCGCTTCATGACGCTGAAGCTCGACTTCTCCAAGGTCGGCGGAACCGGCAAGGCGCTGGAACATGCGTTCGAGGCGCATATCGGGAAGCAGCTCGACGACATGGTCGAACGCTATCCAACCTGTTTCGACGGGAGATTCAGGGCATCATTCGCCGGGCAGTCCGCGTCCGACAAGCTGGCGGACGTTGTGAACACGTCTCGTCGCGCCGGCGTCCCGCTCTACATGATCATTGACGAGTACGACAACTTCACGAACCAGATGATACGCGTCGTCGGTGTGACCGACTATCGCAAGATCACGCACGGCACGGGCTTCTACCGGAACTGGTTCAAGAAGTTCAAGGGCGACTTCGACCGCATCTTCATGACGGGGGTCTCGCCTGTCACGCTGGACGATTTGACGAGCGGCTTCAACATCGCGACAAACCTCACGCTCGACGCCGAATGCAACGCGACGCTCGGCTTCACCGAGGAGGAGGCCGTCGCGATGTACTCGGACTTCAAGGGTACAGGCAGGTTCACGAGCGGCGATCCGGCCGAGATCGTGAAGTCCATAAAGCCCTGGTACGACGGCTACTGCTTCGCAAAGAAGAAGATTGGCAAGGAGAGCGTGTTCAACTCCGACATGGTGCTCTACTACCTCAAGAGCCTTGTCGAGACTGGCGAGCAGCCGGAGAACATGGTGGACGCCAACATCAAGACGGACTACGAGAAGCTCAAGACGATCTCCGACCTCCAGCGCGTTGTGTTCGGCATGGAGCCGCTCGAGGCCCTTCCGATGACCGAGCAGGCGCTCGCCAAGGGCGGCATCCAGTTCCCGCTCGTCGAGTCGTTCCCCGCCGAGGCGATAATAAAGCCTGAGAACTTCCACTCGCTTTTCTTCTACTACGGACTTCTCTCCATGACCGACTGGAAGATGGGGCGCCCGGTGTTCGGCGTCCCGAACGCCTGCGTGGAGAATCAGATATACGGCTATCTCCGAGAACGGTACTTCCCGCCGACGAAGAGCTTCCTCGACTGGGAAGACGCCGCGTACCGCTTCGCCTACGAGGGCAGGTGGCGCGAGTTCTTCGACCTTGTCGCGAAGAACTTCGCCGAGACGACGCCGATACGCGGCGGCATAAGCGGCGAGATCCGGCTCCAGGGCTACTTTCAGTGCGAGATGGGCCATCTCCCGCAGTTCATCACCTGTCCGGAGCTGGAGCTTTCGCACGGCAACTGCGACTTCTTCCTCTTCCCGGAGCGCACGTACTTCGGCGATGTCCCGCACAGCTACATCGTCGAGTTCAAGTACGCGAAGAAGGGCGCGAGGAAGGCCGAGATGGACGCGCAGCGCAAGGAGGGCGTCGCGCAGCTGAAGAAGTACGCAAAGGACAGGATGGTGCCGGCTCTCGCCAAGGGTACGACGCTCCACCTGATTCTCGTGCAGTACCGCGGCCCGAAGATGGCCAACTGCGAACTTGTCGGCGAGAGGAAATACTGACCTCTCAATGCCGGAAGGCTGATGGGCGGACGCCGAGTCTGATGCGGAACGTGGCGGAAAGATGGGTGTCGCCATGTTCCCCGACGACTGCGGAAGAGTGAAGTGACCCTGAAAGAGAAATGACGATGGAAAGAATTGCTATATTCATTTGCGCGACGTTGATGTGCGGCATGGCGGCGGCGTCCGATCCTGTTTGGGTCAAGGTGGC
>CACYEE010000111.1 GCA_902773415.1 uncultured Actinomyces sp. | reverse complement strand
CTCCTTCGTCATGGCCCAGATCGGCGTCGACCTGTCCCGCATCAGCGAAGAGATCATCATCTGGAACACGAAGGAATTCGACTTCGTCACCCTCGACGACGCCTACTCGACCGGCTCGTCCATCATGCCTCAGAAGAAGAATCCCGATGTCGCCGAGCTTGCGCGCGGCAAGGCAGGCCGCCTCATCGGCGATCTCGCCGGCCTGCTGGCCACCCTCAAGGGCCTGCCGCTTGCCTACGACCGCGACCTGCAGGAAGACAAGGAGCCGATCTTCGACCAGATCGACACTCTCGATGTTCTCCTGCCCGCCGTCGCCGGCATGATCGCCACCATGAAGCTCAACTACGGGCGCATGGCCGAGCTTGCCCCGCAGGGCTTCTCCCTGGCCACCGACATCGCCGAATGGCTCGTCAAGAACGGCGTTCCCTTCCGCGAGGCCCACGAGATTTCCGGTGCCTGCGTCGCCGAATGCGAACGCCGCGGCATCGAGCTCGCCGACTTGTCCGACGCCGACTTCGCCGCCATCGACGAACGCCTGAAGCCCGGCGTGCGCGACGTGCTGACCATCGAAGGCTCGGTGGGCGCTCGTCGCGGCAAGGGAGGCACCGCTCCCGAGCGCGTTGCCGAACAGCTTGCGGAGGCGAAGGTCGCCATCGGGCGTATGCGTGCCTTTGCCGACTCGCGCATCGAGTTTCTCTGAAGAGCCTGCGCGATGAAGCAGGATTGCCCAGGAACGGAACGAGGAGAGCGAATGAGCGAACAGCCGACGGGGGAGAACCCCGACGCAACGCCGCAGGCCGAGGCCTTCGACGCGGCAGAGCCGAAGGATGCGGCGCGCGTGCGGCGTCCCGAGGAGCTTGAGGCTGCGGAAATCGATGCATCCCTCGACCTCTACGACCGCGAGTTCGACGCCAGCGTCGCCCGGAGCTTCGAGGAACGCTACGCCGAACAGGAGCGGCGCGCCCGCTACGCGCAGGCGGCCGAGCCTCACGGCGCACCGCACGGCAACCGGCAGCAATCGCCGGATGGTTCAAATGCCGGCAAGGAGCCTTTCGCCGGCATCTTCCGGCCCTCCTCCCTGCCCGCTTCGCCCTCGTTCCCAAGCACGGGAACCGGGGGCCTGTTTGCCGCGGTCGCGCTCAACCCGTGGGGATACGTCGGGATTCTCGGCGCGCTTGTCATGCCGATTCTCGGCCTCGCTTTCGGCTATCTCGGCCTGCGCAAGGGAAACGAAACCGATGCCGGCCTCCTTCCGTCGAAGATTGCCATCGGGCTTGCGGCCTTCACGATCGCGATGAACTTCTACTTCTACCTGACCGGAGGGTTTGAGGGATTCTTGCAGGGAAGCTGAGAGCATGGCGAAGTCGAATGGGCAGCGAGGAAGGAAGCCGCGCGTCAGGCACGCAGTCGCCGGGATTTTTGTCGGTGCTCGATGGCTTCGCCGCATGATCCCGCCAGGGAACCATGCCGCCGGGGGCACGGGTGGCCTTGCCTGAGGGAAAGTCTGCTCGCGCTCAAACCGGGGAAGCACCGCGATTCGCGTCACGAATCCCTGCCTGCGGGCCGCGCCATCGAGGAGCCCTCTCGGCGTCGGACAACGGGCCGTGTCCGGCCAGACGGTGGCTAGAGCAGGCCGATGACGGCGACGAGAATGAAAAAACCGGCAATCGGGGTGCCTGCGAGCATTGCGATGCAGGAGGCAAGGGTGATGCGCAGGTCGTCCTTGAGATAGGGGGCGTTGACGGTTCCTCCCGCAGCGGCGATGGCGGCGCGCTGCGCGGCTTCGACGCGCGGCATCCAGGTCTCGCGCAGCTCGGCCTCCTCCAGACGCGCGTCGTGGGCACGCTGTGCGGCATCGGCAGCTTCGCGGCGTGCGCGGTCCTCGGAGCCGGAGGACGAATCGGCTCGGCGTGGCCGACTGTTCGGGGCGTTCCATTCGTTGCCGTCTTCGTCGATGACAACGATGCTTCGGGAGGACGAGCGCCCTCGGGCTTCGAACAGCGCGGAATGGTCGACGGTGCCGGCCTGCGCTTCGCTTTCGACAGTGGCCTTCGCCGTGCGTTTCCATTCGCGTATCTGGTTTTCGAGCCGCCATCGGCGCCACGCGAAGACGCCTGTCGGGACGGCGGCGGCGAGTCCGGCGAGGAGAGGGAGGCCGGCGAGAAGGCCGTCGGAGGAGCGGACGAGAAGGACGCCGAGAAGCACGAGAATCGCGTCGACAGTCGCGGCGACGCGCACCTGCGAGCGGGCGCTCTCGCGCGAGAGCGCCTCGATTATGGGAACCGCATCCTTGAGAGATCCTGCGCCGAACATCCAGAACATGTTCCAATTGTTCCACCCTTGCGGCATGAAGGGAGCATTCTCGATGTCATTCCGCTCAGGGCATGGCCGCGCCGGGGGGGGGAGAGAGAGAACGAGGAAGCCCGCCGGCGCCG
>CACYEE010000110.1 GCA_902773415.1 uncultured Actinomyces sp. | reverse complement strand
TCCCTCAATCCGCCCCAACGCCGCGAAAGCCACCGGAAGCTCGGTGCAGCCGAGAACAAGAACCTCCGCCCCCTGCTCCTTGACATCGGCCAGGACCCGCTCGACAGGAAGCCGGGAAAAATCGAGCCGGCCGGCCTTCACATGCCCGTAGATCATGTCCATCACGATCGCCTGATTTTCCGCATTCGGATAGACCGGGCGAATCGAGCATTCCTCGAGCGCCGAGGCGTAGATGCCCGCTTCGAGGGCACCGTCCGTCGCCAGCACGGCGGCACGCGCCACCCCGCGCCCGCCGAGCTCCGCAGCGGTCAGGCGCGGCATGTGAAGCAGCGGAATCGACACCGAATCCTGAACCTGCCCATGAAAGCAGTGCGCGGTATTGCAGGGCATCGCAAGCACCGCCGCGCCAGCCCGCTCAAGCAGACGCGCGCTATTGCGTATCTCATCCACAGGCGACGGGCCGCCGCCGACAATCGCCGCGGTCCGGTCCGCGATATTCGTATTCGAATCGACGAGAACCCGCACATGCTCCTGGTCCGAGGCCGCGTGCGTCTCCTCCGTGATCTTGCCGGCCAGATCCCATGTCGCCATCGGCCCCATGCCGCCGACAATTCCGACGATTCCCGTTCCGCCCGACATGGCTCCTCCTCGAATCCGCGCGTTTCTCCCAGCGTAGCGAACCTGCGGCCCGCCCGCGCCCAATCGGGAACGTCCCGCGCGAGATTGCCGCGCCCGGGAGCGACGCGGGGCCCGGTCCGGCCATGCGACCGGCGCGACGAATCGGCCAGCCCGCTTCCGTCGACAACAGGAGCCCGCCTGCCGAAGAACGCGCGAGGCGAGACTAGGGCGGAGCCATGTCGGGGTCGCCGCCGATGCGGCCACAGCCCGCGGCGTCGACAAGCGCCATGTCCTGCCCGGACAGCTCGAAGCCGAAAACGTCGGCGTTTTCCGCCATGCGCTCCGGCGTCGAAGACTTCGGCAGCGGCACCGCCCCATGCTGGAGGCACCAGCGCAGGACGATCTGCGCCGGGGATTTTCCAAGCCGCTTGGCCACCTCGACGATTCGCCGGTCTCCCAGCATCCTTCCCTGGCCCAGCGGGCTCCACGCTTCGACGACGACGCCGCGAGCCTCGCAGGCTTCGCGCGTTTCGGCCTGCATGAAGCCCGGATGGAATTCGATCTGGTCAACCATCGGGAAGACATCCTCATCCTCGAACATCGCCAGGTGATGCGGGCCGTGGTTGGACACCCCGATCGCACGGATTCGGCCGACGCTGTACAGCTCGGCGATGGCGTGCCAGGAGGCGAGGTTCTGTTCGAGCCAGTCTTCCGCCTCGACGGGCACGACGGGCCAATGCACGAGGTACAGGTCGAGATAGTCCAGGCCCAGGCGTTCCATTGTCGCCTCGAATTCCTCGCGGGCCTGGCGGTATCCGCGCCCGGACTTCCACAGCTTCGAGGTGACGAAGACGTCCTCGCGGGCCAGGCCCGCCTCGGCCAGGCCCCGGCGCACGCCTTCGCCCACGCCCGTCTCGTTCTTGTAGATCGACGCGGTGTCGATGTGCCGGTAGCCCGCGCCGATTGCGGCGGCGACGGCTTCGGCCACGCCTTCGCGCACGAGGCACGTGCCATAGCCGAGCACCGGCATTTCGACGCCGTTGGCGAGTTTCACCGTCGCATCGGCGGTGCGGGCCTGCGCGATGTCGGCCACGACCTTCGGTTTCGACGGGTGTTCCATGAATTCCATGTCTGCCCTCCCTTGTTTCGGCGCAAGGCCCTGCCGATCAGAAGGGAACCGAGTCGGGATCGCCGCCGATGCGCCCGATCTCCAGGGCATCTATGGCGGCCATGTCCTCGCCCGTCAGCTCGAAGCCGAACACGTTCGCGTTCGAGACGATGCGTTCGGGAGTCGCCGACTTCGGCAGCGGCAGCGCGCCATGCTGTAGGCACCAGCGGATGGCGACCTGGGCGGGCGTGGCGCCGTGACGTTTGGCGACCTCGACCATCGTCGGGTCACCCAGGAGCTTGCCCTGGCCCAGCGGGCTCCACGCTTCGAGGAGGATGCCGGCCTTGGCGCAGGCTTCGCGGGTTTCCTCCTGAAGGAAGCCGGGGTGGAACTCGACCTGATTGACCATCGGGGCGACCTTGGCGTTTTCGAGCAGGGCCTGAAGGTGGGAGGGCTTGAAGTTGGAAATGCCGATGGCGCGCACGCGCCCGTCGGCATGCAGCTTCTCGAAGGCCCGCCACGTGTCGGCGTTGAGCTCGCGCCAGTTCTCGTGCTGGTGCGCAGCGGCGGGCCAGTGGATGAGGTAAAGGTCGAGGTAGTCGAGGCCGAGGCGCTCCCTGGTGGCGTCGAAGGCGGCGAGCGCGCTGTCGTAGCCGCGCTCGGTATTCCACAGTTTCGACGTGACGAAGACGTCCTCGCGGGCCAGGCCCGCGGCGGCGAGGCCCTGGCGCACGCCTTCGCCCACGCCCGTCTCGTTCTTGTAGATCGACGCGGTGTCGATATGGCGGTAGCCAGCCTCGATGGCCGTGCGCACCGATTCAATGGCGACGTCGCCGTCGGGGGTCTGCCAGGTGCCGAATCCGACGCAGGGAATTTCCACGCCGCCGGCAAGGGTGTAGGTATCGGTCAGGCTGTTCACGTTCGGCTCCTTCATGTCCGCGAATGTGTCGAGACGCATTATTCCACGCGGCACCGCTGACGATACGCCTTTTGTTCTACGACGTGGAAATTCACTGTGGCCCGCGCAGACGCCCGCAGATCGGTGCCGTCCGGCCAGCCCGGGCCATGCCCGCGCCCCTCGCGCAAACTTTCCGCTTGTCGGAAAGGGGAGAGTCCCCTTTGCGACACTCGACCTTCCGACCTGCACGAACGTCTGGGCCGGGAATCGGAACACCGGGCCGAATCCGGAGCCATCCGAGTTCAGGCATCCGACGAGACAGCCCCGCCGTTCACGCGCACACCCGCGACGCCCACGCCGTCGCAACACGCCCGAGCCACCCCCGACCACGCCGTCGGCACCCGCTTCGTCGCCACGCACCCCGCGTCCCATGCCCGCACCGCGTACAATCGGAGCCGTCGCCGAGCCGAAGGAGACCTCGTGGCACCCCTCATCCGCTTCAACAACGACTATTCGCGCGGAGCGCACTCCGCCATTCTCGACGCCCTCTCGCGTACGAACCGCGAAGCCTATCCGGGCTACGGGACCGACGAATGGTGCGAGGAGGCATCCCGCCTCATTCGCGCCGCCTGCGCCGCGCCGGACGCGACAGTCCATTTCGCGACGGGAGGCACGCCGGCCAACGTCGTCGCCATTTCCCATATCCTGCGCCCGTGGGAATCGGTGCTCGCCCCCGAAACCGCCCATATCCACGTCCACGAGACCGGAGCCGCCGAACATGCCGGCCACAAGATCGAGGCCCTGGCCGCGCCCGACGGAAAGATTCGCTCCAGCCAGGTGCGCGAGGCGGCCCGCGCCTGGGAAACCTCGCCGGTGCCCGAGCACGTGACGCGCCCGCGCATGGTCTCCGTCTCTTTCCCCACCGAGAACGGAATGCTCTATTCGCGCACCGAACTGGCCGAGCTGCGCGAAGCCTGCGACGCCCACGGCCTCTACCTCCATATCGACGGGGCGCGCATGGCCTACGGGCTCGGCGCGCCCCAGGCGGACGCGACGCTGGCCGACATCGCCGCCGCAGCCGACACGTTCACGATCGGCGGCACCAAATGCGGCGCCTTGTTCGGCGAGGCCGTGGTGGTGACGAACCCGCATCTTGCCGCCCATTACCGCTCGTCGCTGAAGCAGAACAATGCGATGCTGGCCAAGGGCTGGCTGCTGGGCCTCCAGTTCGCCACGCTCTTCGAGCCCCGCCCCGGCTCCGGCAACGGTTGCCTGTATTTCGAGATCGGACGCGAGGCGGTGGCCCAGGCGCTGCGGATTCGGCGCGGCCTGGCCGACGCCGGCATCGAAGCGTGGAGCGAGAGCCCGACGAACCAGCAGTTCGCCCTCTTCACCGCCTCCCAGCTTGCGGCGCTCGGGGCGCGTTACGCCTACCAGGAATGGGGTCCGGGCGAGCCGGGGCCGGACGGCGAGCCGCGGACCGTTGCGCGGCTGTGCACTTCGTGGGCGACGACGCAGGCCGAGGTCGACGCGCTTCTTGCCGACCTTCCCGAAATCGCGAAAGCATAGGCAGGCACGCATGGAACTGACGCTCGCGACTTTCCTCGTCGTCTGCCCCCTCGTCGCCCTTGGAGGCTTCGTCGACGCCGTGGCCGGCGGCGGAGGCCTCATTTCCCTGCCCGCTTACCTCATTGCGGGCCTGCCGCCCCACAACGCCATCGGCACGAACAAGATATCCTCCCTCATGGGCACCTCGGTGACGGTGGCGCGCTTTGCGAAGCTCGGCTACATTCCGTGGAGGCAGGCCGCGATTTTCGTGGTTGTCGCGCTCGCGGCTTCGGCGGGCGGGGCGCGCCTGGCGCTGCTTCTCTCCCCCGACATCTTCACCTACATCCTGCTCGCGGCCCTGCCTCTGACGGCCATTTACGTCTACCGCACGAAGGCCTTCGAGCGCGAGGAGGGCGACGGGCGTTCGCGCGGGGCGACGCTGGCGATCGGATGCGCCGCGGCGGCAATCATCGGCGCGTGGGACGGCTTCTACGGGCCGGGTACCGGCACGTTTCTCATTTTGGCGTTGACCGGCCTGGCGCGGATGCCGCTGCGCGAGGCGAACGGAATCTCCAAGGCCGTCAACCTTGCGACGAACGTCTCCGCGCTCGTGGTGATGCTGAGCGCCGGGAAGGTGATTCTGGGCCTCGGCATCACGGCTGGCCTGTTCGGAATCGCCGGCAACTATCTGGGCGCCGTGCTCTTCGACAAGGGCGGGGCGAAGGCCGCCAAGCCGATGGTCATCATCGTTCTGTGCGTTTTCTTCGCACGCACGGTGTGGGACATCGTCATGGACTAGGCCGTCGATGGCGAAGGCTTGCCGCCATCGACTGGGCCGCGAGGCGCAATCGTGCCGCCACCGGCACGCACCGCATGACGGCAGCAGCACGCACAACCGCACAACCCGGCGCGAAAACAACAATCTTGCACATGAAACCGTCAAGACATCGCATACGCTCCTGGTTGTGCGCGCCCCGGCCCTCCGGCAGGCCAGTCCGCCGCCCGCGCAAGCATGGCGCGCCGCGTTCGGGACGCCGACGGCTGAACGCCTCGCGGCCCGCCGCCGAGCGCCCTAGGATGGCCCCATGACCAAGACGATTCATCTGGCAGGCGGCTGCTTCTGGGGCGTGGACGCCTACTTCTCGCGCATTCCGGGCGTTGTGGCGACGGCGAGCGGGTATGCGAACTCGACCGCCGAGGCGCCCAGCTACGAACAGGTATGTTCCGGGCGAACCGGCGCGGCCGAGGCCGTGCGCGTCGAATACGACCCCGAACGGGTATCGCTTTCCACGCTCATCGCCCAGTTTTTCCGCATCATCGACCCGATGGACGCAGGCGGGCAGGGAGGCGACCGTGGCAGCCAGTACCGTACCGGCATCTACTGGACCGATGCCGCCGACCTTCCCGAGATCGAGGATGCGGTGGCGCGCGAACAGCGCAAGTACGCCGAGCCGGTCGCCACCGAGGTCCGCAGGCTTGAAAACTTCTTCGAGGCCGAGGACTGCCATCAGGACTACCTCGAGAAGAATCCCGGCGGTTACTGCCACGTTGATTTCCGCAACCTCGCCACCCTCGCCCTCGACGGGCTTGAAACGGCCAGCATCGACCCTGCGAAGTACTCGCGGCCCACGGACGCCGAGCTGCGCGAGAAGCTCTCGATCGCCGAATGGCATATCACCCAGGAGGAAGGCACCGAGGCGCCCTTCACCGGCGAATACTGGGACCACCGCGAGCGCGGCATCTACGTGGACAAGGTGACGGGCGAACCGTTGTTCTCTTCGGCGGACAAGTTCGATTCGGGCTGCGGATGGCCGAGCTTCACCAGACCGATGGACTGGGAGACGATCGTCGAGCGCGACGACCGTTCCATTCCCGGGCGCCGGCGCACCGAGATCAGGTCCCGCGTGGGCGCCACGCATCTGGGGCACGTGTTCGTCGACGGCCCGGTCGAGGCGGGCGGGCTGCGCTATTGCATCGACTCGGCTTCCATCGACTTCGTGCCCTACGAGGACATGGACGAGCGCGGCTACGGAGACCTGAAAGGCATGTGCTGAGCGGTGGGCGAATCCGGGAGATTTGCGCGCATTCGCCATGTTTTGGCGTCTTTTCGGGCCGCTTATGACGTGTGCTCGCAAATCGCTGCCACGTGTCCAGTTGCCCGGCACCGAACGCGCCGCACTTGCGAGGGGGCTGTACGCGGCATGCCGACGCGCGAATCTCGACTTGGGCGAACACGCTTTGCGCACGGCGGATGCGACGCCTTGCGCCTGCGGCTACGCCTCCGCCAGTTCGACCTCCCTTGCCCGGCACGAGACGTGTCTCCGGCCGCAGCGCCCGAAACCGACCGGGACGCGCAGGCAAGACCGCCGCGTTCACGCCCCGCGCCCGCGGCGAACACGAGAAAGCCGCGCATTTCCAAATTCACGACCACGCCCCGAGACAAGCCACCGAATTCCCGGTCGCCGCAAGAGGCGAGGCAACCGCTGCGTGGTTTAGCCAGGCGTCAGCGAACCATCCCCTTTCGCCCGTGCCTCCTCTTTTCCCGAAGCCAGTTGTTGTCGAACGATGGCGTGAAAACTCCCATAACTCCACAGAGAACCGCAAAGTTTGCTATTCCGGGCACAAGGTGAATTTTCGACGCGACCATTACGGCAATGGCAAGAAATGGAAACAATGCCGCGAACCGCACGATCCGCCATGCCGGAAAAAGCGGGTCTTGCTTCCGCGACATGCCCTTCCTTCGCGGCGCAATGCAATAATCGAAATAGGTTTGCGCCCAACGGGGCAAACCCGGCTTGGCCAAACGCGCGTTCAGCCTCGCTTCGATCTCAAACAGGTATTTTTCCGCAATCGCTTCTCGCCGAAAGCTGGTTTCCATCCAAAAGACAAACCCAACAATTGCAAGTTCAATAAACCCTGCGAGAAGCATGCGGAAAAGAAGAATCGCAGTCTCAGGTGACCATATCCCAAAGGGAAACACGCCAACGCAAGATTCGACATCCCCGCCAAAGAAGTTTCCGGTCGCCGTCCAGTTGGCACCGACCGCTCCGGCAAATGCCGCAGCTGCGGAAGGGAGCAGAATCTGCACTACGCGATTCTCATAGCTGTCTGCAATCCCAATACGGTATCGCCACTCTTCGATGAGCAGCTGAACCGCCAATTGGTCCTTGCCTCGCCCCGCCAATTCGCCAGCTTGCTGCGCCGCATCTCCCTGCCGAGGCAGCGGCCTTTCCCGGCGTCGATTTCCTCGGCGACCCACGCGCCTCCTTCGGCGCGACTGCCAAAGCAACCCCCTCTTCTCCATCGCGCGCCTCCTTTCCGCAGGAAACCGTTGACCCATTCAGGCTCCCACGGTTTTGCGGCAGCATGGGACACTCGACGCCTTGCGGCATGGGATGTTTGCTCCATCGCGCACCGCGAGCCGCGCAACGGAAGCGGCCCGACTACGCACCGAAGCACCCTTGCACCGGCATGGCAACGCCGGGCCTTGAACTCCTTGAAACGCTACAGTTCCAGACGCTTCTCGTCGCCGCGAATGAAGGCCTCGATGCGTTCAAGCTCGGCGGCTTCGCGCCCGGCGTCGCGGTTCATCTGCCTGAGGGTGCATTCCCAGACGACAAGCTGGCGCACGCCCTGCGCCGCAAGCTCGGCGGCCACTTCGGCGTCGCGCCGCCTGTTGCGATCGAATTTCGCCAGCCAGTAGTCCGTGTTCGATTTGGGCGTCGTTGCCCCTTTGCATCCGGGATGGTGGTGCCAGAAGCAGCCGTTGACGAAGATCGCGGCGTTGAAGCGACGCAGGAAAATGTCGGGATGGCCGGGAATGTAGGAGACGTTGACACGGTAGCGCAGACCGTCGGAAAACAGGAGCTTGCGCAGGTAGACCTCGGGCTTCGTGCCTGTGCCTCGAATCTTCGACATGAGGACCGAGCGTTCGTCGGGCGTGAGCCGATCGGCCATGCCACTCCTCCTTCCGGCCCGCCGCGCGCCGTGGCGATTCGCGGCCAGCGCGTAGCGATTCGCAGCCAGTATATGCGGCCAGGAAGGGCCGCATCGGCACGACGGCGGGCCCGGCCCTGCCCCTCCACCCGTCTCGCCAGCGCCGCCTTGCCCTCGCCACAGGCCGAATCGGTGTACCCTAGAGGCGGCAAAGGACGCCATGTGCGGGCATGTCATCGCCGGCATTTCCCGGCGCGCTGCCGCGCATGAACCACGGATGGATTCCCAGGAGGAACGAATGTTTGATTACACCGGCAAGGTCGTTGCGGTTTCGGGCGCGTCGTCCGGTCTTGGCAAGCAGATGGCCGAAGGATACGCCGAGCAAGGAGCCAATCTCGTGCTGCTCGCGCGCCGCATCGAGCGCCTTGAGGAGAGCGCCAAGGAGCTTTCCGAGAAGTACGGCGTCGAGGTGCTTCCCGTTCGTTGCGACGTGACCGACGACGCTTCCGTCGATGCGGCGCTCGCCGCTGCCGACGAGAAGTTCGGCCATGTCGAGGTTCTCGTGAACTCCGCCGGCGGCGAGGCCGGCACCGGCACGAAACTTGTCGATTTCAAGCGCGAGGACTGGGACTTCACGGTCAGCCTCGACCTCACAAGCATCTTCACGATGTGCAACAAGTTCGGCGCCTACATGCAGAAGAACATCGAGGCCGGCAAGCAGGCCTACGGTCGCATCATCAATATCGCCTCCATCTACGGCCTCGTCGGCAACACCGCCATCCCGACCTGCGCCTACCATGCGACGAAGGGCGCGGTCGTGAACTTCTCGCGCGCCGCAGCCGCCGAGCTCGCCCCTGTCGGCATCACCGTCAACGCGCTGTGCCCGGGCTACTTCTACACCGAGCTGACCACCGAAACCCTCGACTCCGAGTACTTCCAGAACTTCGCGAAGCAGACGGTTCCGATGCGGCGCTACGGCAAGTCCGGCGAACTCAACGCCGCGGCGATTTTCCTGGGTGCCGAGGAATCCAGCTACGTGACCGGCCAGGCGCTCGCCGTCGACGGCGGCTACACCTGCGTCTGAGGCGCTTTCGCCGCCGTGTGGCGGTTTGGCGCACGGCTTCGGGAGGGCCCGCCTCGCAGGAAGCGTGTCCGGCGCAGGGGCGAGGGGGCAGGCCAGCGTCGAATTGGGGACAGGCCCCGATTTTCGCCCGCGGTCGCTTCGCTGCCTCTCGCGGCTTCCTTGGTTCTGTCCGCGCAAGCGGGTTCGCGCGGGCGCGCCGCTCGTCGTCGTCCCCGAATATCGCGGCGCTCTCGCCTGCGCGAACGGGCCGTCTCGGGAGAATGCGTGGATTTCGCCGGGGCGGAGATCGGCATGTTGTTCCGGTCTCCGCCCCGGCTGTTTGCGCTGGCGAGAGGCCCTAGCGTCGAAAAAGGGGACAAAGGGGACAGGCCGGCGTCGAATTGGGGACAGGCCCCGTTGCGACGCCGGCCTGTCCCCTTTTTCGACACCCGACGCTGGATGCCCCCTTGCAGGGGAACCTTGAGAGCCAGCCCCCTCGCATGCGGACGGCGCAGCGGCGGCGCAGGGCACGCATGCCGCCGCAACGCGCATCCCGCAGCAAGCAGAACCCGCTTGGCGCAATCTCGCACCATAAAGTGTGACCTCTATTACAATAGAAGACGTCATCAGCCATCACTTGCACAAAAGGACTGAACATGTGTACTGCAATCCGATTTACCGATGCGTCGGGAAACATGTTTCTCGGCCGAAACCTTGACTGGAGCTGCGGCTACGGCGAACGCATCGTCGTCACGCCGCGCGGATACGTTCCTCCGTCGCCTTTCGGCGCCACGCCGGAAACGCGACACGCGGTCATCGGCATGGGCATCGTCGCCGAAAACGCTCCCCTCTACTTCGACTGCGGCAACGAGGCCGGCCTGGCCGTCGCAGGCCTGAACTTTCCCGGCTTCGCCGAATACGCGCCCGGCCCTGTCGAAGGGCGCACGAACATCGCAGCCTGGGAGTTCCCGCTATGGGTCTGCGCCAGCTTCGCCAGCGTCGACGAAGCCGAAGCCGCCCTCGCCGACGCAACCATCGTCGACTCCCCCATCAACGAAGTCTTCCCGTCCTCCCTTCTCCATTGGATCATTGGCGACGCCAAACGCTCGATCACGGTGGAGCAGACGGCGGCAGGCCTCGAAGTGTTCGACAACGACGTCGACGTTCTCGCCAACCAGCCCGGATTCGACTGGCACCGCGAGAACCTGCGCTCCTACGTCGCCCTTACCCCGGAAGTTCCCGCCAACGCCACGTGGAACAGCGCCGAACTCGCGCCCTACGGTTCCGGCGCGGGCATCCGAGGCCTGCCGGGCGACTACTACTCCACGTCGCGCTTCGTTCGCGCCGCCTACCTCAACGCCCACTACCCTGTCCAGGAGGACGAGGCGGCGAACGTGTCGCGCATGTTCCACACGCTTGGCGGAGTGGCGATGATCGACGGCGCGGCCCGCATGGGCACCGGAGATTTCGAGCGCACGGTGTATACGGGCGGATTCTCGGCCGCAACGGGCACGTACTACTGGAACACCTACGAAGATCCGGCGATCCGTTCGAGTTCCCTGGCCGATTTCGATTGCGACGGCACCGAGCTTCAAGAACTCTGACACGCCCTTCCGCGAGCGAACCGCGCGATGGTCGTTGGGGGGCGCGCTTCCCCGACGCCCATCGCGCGCAGCGCCGATGGTAGCCTTGCCGCAGACCCTACGGAAGGAGCACGATGTTCGCTTGGGAGAAGGATGCGGCACGCGCAGACATGCTGGTTCTCGTCGACGGCCTCGACCGCGAAACCGGCACGGCGACGAAACTTCGCGCCCACGCCGAAGGCCTGCTGCATCGCGCCTTTTCCGTGGTCGTGTGGCGACGCGGCGAAGGCGGACAGATCGAGCTTCTTCTCTCGCGCAGGGCGACGGGCAAGTACCATTCGGCAGGCCTGTGGGCGAACTCGTGCTGTTCGCATCCGCGCGCCGGCGAAGGCCTTGCGCAAGCCGCAGCCAGGCGTTGCCGCGAAGAACTCGGCATTGCCCTCGACGCCTGCGCCTTCGACGAAATCGGGGCTTTCGCGTATCGGGCGGAGTTCGCCGGCGGGCTTTCCGAGTACGAGTACGACCACGTATTCCTTGCCGAGTTCGACGAGGAGCCGGCACCCGACCCCGCCGAGATTTCCGGGGTGCGTTGGATGGGCGTGCGCGAGCTTGCGGCCGAACTGGCGGAGCATCCCGAACGGTTTGCCGTCTGGGCATTTACCGTGCTGCCGATGGCGATGGCCCGGCTTCGCCGACCCTTTCCCCGGTTGCGCCCTTAAGGGGTCGCATCGGGCACGCACGCATTGCTCGCGCAGGCGGCGGCGGAGTGCGCGAGCAATGGCCTCGCGGAGCAAGGCAGGCGCCTTCTGCCGCTGGCCCGCGCGGGCCAGCGACCGGCATCCAGGCGCGGGCGACGGGCACGCATCCGCCGCCCGTACGGCCTCACAGCGGCGAGTGGGCGCGGGCAAGGGCCGCGCCGGCCAAGGCCGCAAGCACAGAGAGGACCGTGCTGGCCGTCATGTAGGCGGCGGCAAGCCCGTAGCCGCCGCCCTCGATCATGCGGACCGATTCGAGGGAGAAGGTGGAAAACGTCGTGAAGCCGCCGCACAGGCCGACGCGAAGAAACAGCGAGAGGTTCTCCGAGACGATTCGCCCCTGCGGGTCGAGGCCGGCAAGGCAGCCGAGGGCGAAGGAGCCGACAATGTTGACTCCGAAAGTCGCGACGGGAAAGCCCGAGACGGCCGGCATCGCCAAAGAAACCAGATAGCGCAGCACCGAACCGAGGAAGCCTCCAAACCCGACAAGCAGCCACCCCATCGTCGCTCCTTCCCTCGAACCGTACGACGCGCGATGTTCCTCGCGCTGCCCAGCGTACACCGGCCCGCCGCGCATGGCCGTCTCATACCGGCGCAACCGCCGCCGGGTGTCGCACGGGGGACCGTGTTCGGTCGTGTCGCTCCCTCTCGCAGCCTCCTCGTTCCAGTCTCGCGCGAGCAGGCTCGCGCCGACCTTCCGCTTGTCGGAAAGGGGACTGTCCCCAAAACGACACCATTCCGTCCCCTTTCG
>CACYEE010000109.1 GCA_902773415.1 uncultured Actinomyces sp. | reverse complement strand
CAGATCGGCCACCGCATAGGCGTCCTCCATCGCGTCGAGGTAGGCCAGGATCCGGTAGTTCGGATTGCCGCCCGCCGCTTCGAGGGCCTCCCGGACCGCGGCCTCCATGCTCGTGCCGTCGACCCCGGAACCCTGCCCCGTCAGATGAAGCACCTGGACTCCACGGTCTCGAATCGGGGACATCGACTCGCGCATGACCCGGTTGAGATGGTCAGCTCCAAGAGAACCGCCTGTCACGAGAAGCGTCGGCACGTCGGCGTCAAGGCCGAGCCTGTCCGCCGCATCGCGCCGGCGAAGCTCGCGCTCCGGCCCGGACAGGGCGGCAAGTTCCGCAATCGGCGCGCGAAGCGGAAGCCCCACCGTCTCCGTCGTCCCCTCGGCGCTCTTCAGCGGAGTCGACTCGAAGGTCAGCGCGACGGCCGCGGCCCACTTCGCGCCGAGCCTGTTCGCCATGCCCGGCCGCGCGTTCGCCTCGTGGATGACGATCGGGATGCCACGCCGCTTCGCCGCGACGTACACCGGCGGGGACACGTAGCCTCCGAAGCCGACCGCGACCTCCGCGCCGGCACGGTCGAGAATCGCCCCGGCCTGCCTGACCGATTTTGCGAATGCCGCCGGAAACCTGAGAGTCTGGAGCGACGCAAGGGTCGTTCGCCTCGGGAAGGGCGCACGTTCGACGAACTCGATGGGAAATCCTGCGGCCGGCACAAGGCGCGCCTCCATCTTGTCCGCGGTTCCGACGGCCGTGACCGCGGCGCCGGAAGCCGCAAGCTCGCGTGCGGTCGCAATCAGGGGATTCACATGGCCGGCGGTTCCTCCCCCGGCCAGCACTGCGTGCAGACTACTCATTCTTTCCTCCCGAAACGGTAGCGTGGGCGCGCCGCACGAGCGGCAGGCGCGCCTCGAAGGATTCGCGGACGCCGGGCACGTCAAGCGCGAAGGCAAGCACGAGGCCCACCGCGAAGAGCGATGACATCAGGGACGAGCCCCCTTGGGACATGAACGGCAGCGGGACGCCGAACACCGGAAGAACGCCGGTGACGACGAGCATGTTGGCGAGCCCCTGGCCGACCAGCCACACAGCGATGCCGGCAGCGGCCAGGCGCGCGAACCGGGACGGATGAAGCGTCGCCACGCGGACAATCGACCATCCGAGAGCCAGGAAGCCGACAATCACGAGAAGGCATCCGGCGAACCCGAACTCCTCGCCGATGACGGCCAGGATGAAGTCCGTATGGATTTCCGGAAGGTTTCCGGGCCATTTCTCCGTCGCGGTTCCCAGACCGGTCCCGAACACCCCGCCCGTTCCGAAAGCCCACAGCGCATAGTCGACCTGGCTCGGGTCGACCGTATCGGGCGGAGTGACCAGGGCATCGGCCCACTGCCGGATGCGGAACAGGCGCGAACGCTCGTCGGCGACCGCCACGGCAAGGACGGCAAGACCAAGGGCTCCGGCCGCAAGCAGAACCTTCGCCGGGCCGCCGCTCACCCAGAACATCGCGACGACGACGAGCATGAAGACGAGTGCCGTTCCGAGATCCTTTCCGAGCATCACATCAACGATGGCAAGGCCAGAGGCGACGGCGAACCGGCCGAGGATCCTCCATCGGTCCTCCCTGTCGGGACGGAACCCGGCGAGAGTACGGGCAGCAAAAACAATGAAGGCGAGCTTGAGGAACTCCGAAGGCTGGACAGTGAATCCGAACCGTCCGATCCAGTTCCTGTTGCCCCCGGACTCGACGCCAAGCGGCGTGAGGACGAGCACCTGAAGCACAAGCCCGAGAACAAACAGCCCGAAGGCCGCCCTGTTGTATGTCCGAACCGACAACCTCACCATGACGAGCATGAAGACGAAGGACACGGCCGCGAAGGCAACCTGCATGTGAGCCTTGCGGAACAGCATCGTCGTCGAACCGCTCACGGCCTCGTTGATCGAGGCGGGCGCGGTTGCCGAATACACCATGAGCAGGCCAAAGAGCACAAGAAAGCCGGTCGACATGCACAGGACGATAATCGCCAGGTGCATTTCGTCGCGGCGCTCAATCGCAGCCTCCTGCATCTCGGAACTCATGGCAGGGCCTTGACTTCCCTGGCGAAGGCCTCGCCGCGTGCCGCATAGGAAGCAAACTGGTCCATCGAGGCGCATGCAGGCGCGAGAAGAACCGTCTGGCCGGCTCCCGCCATCGCGGAGGCGTGCGCGACAGCCTCCCTCATCGGCTCGGCCGCATCGGGAGAAACACGGCGAACAGGGAAATCCGCCCCTGCGAAAGCCTCGCGCCACGGCTCCTGGTCGACGCCGATCACGACGGCCCCGGCAATCTTGCCGCCAACCGCCTCGACAAGCTCCCCAAAACGCGCGCCCTTCGCCAGTCCCCCGACGATCCAGACCACGGAACCGTCAGCCTGGGCGCCGAGAGAGGCCATCGCCGCATGCGCGTTTGTTGCCTTCGAATCGTCGACGTAGCGAACCCCGCCGCGCTCGCCGACAAGCTCGATGCGGTGCGCGCCGGGACGGTAGCCGCGCAGGGCCGCCGCAATGGCGTCGCCGCCGACCCCGGCTGCACGTGCGAGCGCCGCCGCCGCAAGGGCGTCCAGTGCGACATGTCCGGGAAGCCCTGCGCCGTCAGGGGCAAGATGACGAAGGTCATCGGTCGTGAAGAGGATGTCGGCGTGCGTTGCCCGGTTTTCGATGAAACCGCGGTCCACGGCGAGAAAAAGACCGTTGCCCTCGGCGTCCTGAACGAAGCCGAGCTGGTCTTCGCGAGGCGGACCGAGGGTCACGGATACGGCCCGCGCACCGTCGGCCAGGCTGCCTTCCCGAACCATCGCGGCAACGGCCGAATTGCCGTGGGGGAAGATTCCCGCGCCGCGCACGCGGTCGTAGACCCGCGCCTTGCCGGCCCTGTACGCCTCTCGGCTGCCATGCCACTCGAGATGGTCGTCGGCGAAGTTCAGGCACACCGAGGCGAGCGGTTCGATTGTCGAGGTTGCGCGGAGCTGGAAGGACGACAGCTCGAGGGCGAAGGCCCTGTGCGCCGTGTCGTCGGTGCGGGTGATTTCGGCAATCGCGGGGTTGCCGACGTTGCCCAGCGGTTCGCCTCCGATGCCGGCCTGCTGAAGCATGGCGGCAAGCATCGACACCGTCGTCGTCTTTCCGTTGGTTCCGGTGACGCACAGCCAAGGCGCGCTCCATCCGTTCTCGTCGGTCGCGCGAAGCCGCCACGCCAGTTCGATTTCTCCCGCGATTTCGACGCCCGCTTCCTCGCATGCCGCAAACAGCGGGCCCGTTTCGGGGATTGCGGGCGCAGGCACGACGAGGTCGGGGCGAAAATCCATGACCTCGCGGGCCAGGATCTCGTTGTCCGGAGCGGAGCGGCGAAGGGCCACGTGCCGCGAATCGACGGCGTCGAGACGGGCCTCGTCGACGTCGAAGGCCGCGAGTTCGGCCGTGGTCAGACGCGCAAGAACGTCGAGGACGGCCATCCCGGACTTGCCGAGCCCGACCACTGCGACGCGCTTTCCGGCAAGCGCCGCCGCTCCTGGATTCGTCAGGGTCATGGAAGTCCTCCCCCTACTGGAGCGCGAGCCACTCGGCGTAGAAGATGCCCAGTCCGAGGGCCGCCATGATGAGCTCGATCGTCCAGAAGCGCACGACGACGGTCACTTCCTTCCATTCGAGCATTTCGAAATGGTGGTGGAGCGGTGCCATTCGGAAGACCCTCTTGCCGCCGGTTGCCTTGTAGACGCTGGTCTGGATGACGACGGAGATGACTTCGACAAGATAGACGCCTCCGATGAGGATGGCGAGGAATTCCGTATGGGACAGGATCGACAGGCCGGCGAAGGCGCCTCCGAGGGCAAGAGAACCGGTGTCCCCCATGAAGATCTGGGCCGGATTCGTGTTCCACCACAGGAAGCCGATGCAGGCTCCCATGATTGCCGCCGCGATGATGGCAAGGTCGCGCGGGTCGCGCACGGCATAGCATCCGGGTTCGGCGCCGATGACCGCCTTGCACGGATGGTAGGACTGCCAGATCGTGATGATCGTGTAGGTTCCGAAGGCGATCATGGAGATGCCCGAGGCGAGGCCGTCCAGGCCGTCGGTAAGGTTCACGGCGTTCGACCAGGCGGTAATGAGGAAGTTTGCCCACGCAACGAACAGGAGGATGCCGACGATGGTTCCGGCAAAGGCGAGGTTCACGCGGGTGTCGCGGATTACGGAGATGTGCGTGCTGGCGGGCGTACGCCCTTCGGCATTGCGGAAAAAGAGAACGAGAACGGAAAAGAGAATGCCGACGATTCCCTGCCCGATCATCTTCCCCAGGGGTGTCAGGCCTTCGGACTGCTTGTGGCGGATCTTCGCGAAGTCGTCGAAGAATCCGATGAATCCCATTCCGGCCATGAGGCCGAGAAGGACGATGCCCGACAGGCCGGGCATGCGGCCTGCCACGATGTTCGCGGCGGCGTAGCCGAGAACCGTCCCGAGGATGATCATCGCCCCGCCCATCGTCGGGGTTCCGCGCTTGGTCAGGTGGCTGGTCGGCCCGTCCTGACGAATGAACTGACCGTACTCCTTCGCTGTCAGGAAACGCACGAACATGGGCGTTCCGGCAAACACGACGAGAAACGAAAGGGCCGCGGCAATCAGGATCGACAGCATCCACTACTCCTTTTCCGGCTCGTCCCCGTCAAAAAGGGCGTCGGCAACCTTCCAGACCCCCGAACCGTTCGACCCCTTGAGCAGGACTGTTGCACCGGGCTGGCCGAGGCGTGCGAGCGCTTCAAGCGTTTCCTCCAAGTCTGCCACATCGAGCACCTCGATCCCCTCATTAGCGGCCGCACGATTCAGTGAGGTCAGCCCCTCGCCCATGCACAGCAGCGTGCCGACCCCGGCCTCGGCGAGAACGCGGCCGAGCGCCGCATGTTCGGCCTCGCACTCCTCGCCGAGCTCAAGCATCGCGCCGAGAACCGCGATTTTCGGGCCGTCTGCTCCGATCTGGGAAAGCGCGGAGATTCCGGCGCGCATCGAATCGGGGTTCGCGTTGTACGAATCGTCGATGATGCGCATCTCGCGCACGGTGCGCACGTCCATGCGGTGGGGGCTGGCGGCTTCCGCCCCGGCGAGCCCGCCTGCGATTTCGTCGAGATCCGTGCCGAGGGCGAGCGCGAGAGCCGCCGCGGCAAGCGCGTTGGAGACGTGGTGGATGCCCGCAAGCGCGAGGGAGACGGGAACGCTGCGGCCCTGTGCGTGGAGAAGGAAAGAGGGACGGCCATCTGCATCGGCGACGATGTCGGTGGCGGCGACCTCGGCGTCCCTCGTCGTTCGCGAGAAGCGGATGACGGGCCCGCGAGCCTGGGCCGCCATCGCCGCGACGCGCGCGTCGTCGGCGTTGAGGACAATCGGAGCCCCCT
>CACYEE010000108.1 GCA_902773415.1 uncultured Actinomyces sp. | reverse complement strand
GCCCCATTGGCGTGTGGGTCGGCAACGGCCTGGGTGCCGGACTCGGCTGGATGAACTCGCATGCGCCGTTCGTCTTCGCCATCCTCATCCCGATGCTCTACCCCTTCCTCGTGCCGCTCGGCCTGCACTGGCCGCTCAACGCGATCATGGTCCAGAACCTCGCCACCCTCGGCTACGACTTCATCCAGGGTCCGATGGGCGCCTGGAACTTCGCCTGCTTCGGCGCGACCGCCGGCGTGCTCTACCTCGCCGTCAAGGACAAGGACGCCCAGATGCGCCAGACCGCGGGCGGCGCTCTCGCGGCCGGCCTGCTCGGCGGCGTGTCCGAGCCGTCGCTCTACGGCATCCACCTGCGCTACAAGAAGGTGTACTCGCGCCTTCTGGCCGGCTGTTTCGCCGGCGGCCTGACGATTGCCGTCCTCGGCTACCTCATCCCGCACACGCTGCTCATCAACGGTGCCGAGGAGACCGTCCGCGGCGTGACCACCGATGTCTTCGCCTTCACGTCGCTCTTCACCGTCACGGTGTTCAAGCCGATGTGGATCTACGCGATCGCCATCGCCGTGGCCTTCTTCACGGCCATGTTCCTTGTCGTCACCCTTGACTACCGCACCGAAGAGCAGAAGGCCGAAATCCGCGCGCGCGTCGCCGCCGAGGCCGCCGGCTCCACCGCCGCGCTTGCCTCCGCTCCTGCCGCAGGCGCCGTTGCTACCGCCGTCGCCACCAAGACGCTTGCCGCTCCGGTTGCCGGCCAGGCCATCGCGCTTGCCGACTGCGGCGACAAGGTGTTCGCATCCGGAGCTCTCGGCGAGGGCCTGGCAATCGTCCCGTCCGGGAACACCGTCGTCTCCCCGGTCGCAGGCACCGTCGGGTCGGTGTTCGACACCGGCCATGCCTACGGCATCAAGACCGACGACGGCGTGGAGGTCTTCGTCCACATCGGCATCGACACGGTGAAGATGGACGGCGACGGCTTCTCCGCACAGGTCGCCCAGGGCGATCGCGTCGAGGTCGGCACGCCGCTTGCGGTGGTCGACTTTGATAAGGTGAGGGCAGCCGGCTACTCGACGAACACGATCATGCTCGTGACCAATGCGGCGGCTCTCGCCTCGGTCACGCCGCGCACCGGTTCGACGGTCATGGCCGGAGACGCCGTCATCGACGTCGAAAAGTAGAAGCAATCCAGATGCAAGGAGCCGGGCCGGGCATGAAGATTCTCAGGGTCTTCAACAACAACGTCGTGCTTTCGCGCGACGAAACCGGTCGCGAAGTGATTCTCACCGGGCGCGGCCTGGGATTCCATGCCCGGCCCGGCTCCGACATCGACAAGACGAAAGTCGTGCGCACCTTCGTGCCCGACGACGCCGCGCAGTCCGACGCGCTTGCCCAGATGCTGTCGGTTCTGCCGCCCGAGGTCATCGCCATCGTCATCGAGGCGATGGCCTCGATTGGCATTTCGGAGAAGGCGAACAGCTCGCCCGCGCTCGTGCTTGCCCTCGCCGACCATCTCACCCAGGCGCTGCGGCGCGCCAAGGACGGCCAGCGCGTCGAATATCCGCTGCGCGGGGAAGTGCGCGCGCTCTACCCCGAAGAGTACCGGCAGGGCCATGATCTTCTTGAAGCCGTCAACAAGCGGCTCGACGACGTCTTGCCGGAAGCCGAGACCGTCGCCTTCGCGCTCCACCTTGTCAACGCCGGCTTCGCCACCGGCGATCTCGCCCGCACCTACACGATGACGGGCATTATCCAGCAGGTGCTCGCAGTCGTCGCCACGTACTACGGCATCGACCTCGACGAGTCCTCCGTGTCCGTGGCACGCTTCGTGACGCACCTGCGCTACCTGTTCGTGCGGATCTACGACGGCAAGCAGCTCGAAGGCGAGCCTGCCGCAATCGCCGACGCAATCAGCTCCTCGTATCCAGACGCGGCGGTGTGCGCCCAGCATGCCGCCGTCGTCATCGAGCTGCGCCTGGAGGCACGGCTCTTTCCTGACGAAATCGCCTATCTCACCTTGCATATCGCGCGGATAGCCGCCGCGCATTCCTAGGCAGGCGGAGCGCAGTCTCGCAGGCCCCTTCGCCCGGCGGGCTCCGGACGGCACGGACCCTCAGCCCCGCATCGTTCCAGAAGAATCCTGCGAGGCATTCGCCTTGCCGTCTTTCCGGGGACTGTTCGGAACCCGGGCACGCGAACCGATTCCATCGTGGCGCAGACGCCAATCGCGTCGCGGACATCCGCCGCGAACTCGAAGGGGACCGGGAACCGCGAAAGCGCACGCAAGCCTGCCGCCGGTTTCGGAACCGACGCATCCCTCGCTCCACCCCTGCGAATCGACGACGATTCCCTCGGCCTTGTCGGTCAGCGACGCAGGAATCGCGGAATGGTCCAGAATGCAGGCGCAATGGGCGGCGCAAATCCCGCAGGCCAGGTGCGCGTGGGCGCCTGGCGAATTTCAAACCCGTCGTTCGGACAGCCGATTGCGCTTGCAAACGACGCATGCGCCGAGCCGGAGCAAGACTGGACGAGGGCCGGTCAGGCTTCGGTCTCCTTCCATCGTGGGGAACGCAATCCCCGAACCGGCTCCGTTTCCCCTTCGCAGACCAGACGCATGGACGCATCGGACCCGAAACTCCGAAACCGAAATCCCGCCCTGCCGCGCGCAGGCCCGCCCTGCCAGCCTGTTGCGCCGCCGCAGGGCCTCGAAGTCCACGTTCGGAATCCGCTCGGGGAATCGAGGCGGCTTCGCCATTGCGCTTGCGCCCTACCAGATGCTGACCCTCTCGGAGGGGTCGAGCCACAGGGCGTCGCCCTCGGCGACCGCAAAGGCCTCGGCGAAGGCGTCGACGTTCTTCACGACGCCGTTGCAACGGAACTCGGCAGGCGAGTGCGGGTCGGTGGCGATGAGGGTGCGCATGTATTCGGTGCGGCGCTTTTCCTGCCAGATGCGGGCGTAGGAGTAGAGAACGCGCTGGGCGCCCGTCGTACCGTCGATGTCCGGGGCGGTTTCGAGAGCGAGGCCTTCGCGTTCGAGATGGATTTCGTAGGCCTTGAGGCCGATCGAGAGTCCGCCGAGGTCGCCGATGTTCTCGCCGATCGTCAGGGCGCCCTGAACATGCGGGGCCTTGTCCTCGCCGTCGAACTGGGCGGGCACATAGGCGTCGTACTGGGCGACGAGAGCGCCGGTGCGGTCCTCGAAGGCCGCCCGGTCGGCGTCGGTCCACCAGTTGGCGAGCGCGCCCGTCGCGTCGTACTTCGATCCCTGGTCGTCGAAACCGTGTCCGATTTCGTGGCCGATGACCGCGCCGATTCCGCCGTAGTTGAGCGCCGCGTCGCGGTCGGGATCGAAGAAGGGGAACTGGAGGATCGCGGCGGGGAAGACGATTTCGTTCCACACGGGGTTGTAGTAGGCGTTGACGGTTTGCGGGTTCATGAACCATTCGCTGCGGTCGACGGGCGATCCGAGCTTGGCAAGGGCCCGGTCGAACTCGAAGGTTTCGACGGCGCGGATGTTTGCGACGAGGTCGGTGCCGGTGGCAAGCGCCGAATAGTCGCGCCACGTATCCGGGTAGCCGATTTTCGGCGTGAAGGAGTCGACCTTTTCGAGGGCGCGCTTCTTCGTTTCCTCGCCCATCCACTCCAGGCCGGAAATGGAACGGCGGTAGGCTTCCAGGAGGTCCTCGACGAGGCGGAGCATTCTCTCCTTGTTCTCGGGCGGGAAGTGGCGTGCCGCGTAGAGCTTGCCGAGCGCCTCGCCGAGGCAGGAGTTGAGGAGGGAAACACCGCGCTTCCAGCGTTCGCGCTGGGTTTCGGTGCCGGAGAGGACCGTGCCGTAGAACGTGAAGGAGGCGCGGTCGATTTCTTCGGTGAGATAGGAAGCGCGGGCGCGGGCAAGACGCCATCGCTGGTAGGTCTTGAGGTCGTCGAGCGCGGTGTCGGCCCAGATGGAGGCGGAGCCTGCGAGGGCGTCCGGGTGGAGGACGATGACGCTGTCGAGCTTGCCGTCGGCGAAGCCGGCGGCGGCGGCCGAGCCGTGCCAGTCGAAGCCGGGCGCGGAGGCGGCGAAGTCGGCAAAGGACATCGGGTTGTTCGTCTTGTCGGTATCGCGCGAGTCGATGCGGCTCATGTGGGTGGCGGCGAGCTTCGTTTCGAGGTCGAGCACGACGGCTGCCTGCGCGGCCGCGCAGGCGTCGTCGAGGCCGTAGACGAGCTTGAGGAAGCCGGGCACGAACTCGCGGTAGGCGGCGAGAATCGGGGCGTACTGTTCCTCGCGGTAGTAGGCCTCGTCGGGCAGGCCAAGGCCGGACTGGAAGACGAAGGTCGTGTAGCGGTCGGGATCGTTGAGGTCCGAGTCGACGTCGAGTCCGAAGAAGGAGCCGACGCCGGAACGCGCAAGGGTGCCGATGGCTTCGGCGAGTTCGGCTTTCGACGCGGCCGCGTCGATAAGGGCAAGGTCGGGGGCGATGGGCGCGGTTCCCTTCGCGTTGGCCGCCTCGGTGTCCATCCACGACGAGTAGAGGTCTGCGACGAGTTTCGCTTCGCCTTCGAGATTCGCGTCGATCATGAGCTCTTCGACGATTGCGTGGACGTTGCGTTCGGCCTCGAGATGGAGGGACACGAAGGAACCGAAGGAGGCGAGGTCCGCGGGGATCTCCGCAGACGCGAGCCAGGCGCCGTTGACGTGGCGGAAAAGGTCGTCCTGGGGGCGGACGGACGCGTCGGAGGCGGCGAGCACCTTCGCCAGATGCGTGTCGTGGATAGTCATACGCCCAAGTATAGGCATCGGAACGTTCCGGTGGCGCGCGCGGCGTGCGGTTGGCGCTGTACACTGGCGCTATGCGTATTCATATCGGCACCGATCATGCGGGCTTTGAGCTGAAGGAGTTTCTCGTCGACTACCTCGTGGAGCAAGGCCACGTCGTCGTCGACCACGGCGCGTACGAGTACGATTCGTCCGACGACTATCCCGAGTTCTGCATCGACGCGGCGGAGGGCGTTGCCGATGACGAGCCGGGAACCCTCGGCATCGTCATCGGCGGTTCAGGCAACGGAGAGCAGATTGCCGCGAACAAGGTCGAGGGCATCCGTGCGATTCTCGCCTGGAACAACGAGACGGCGATTCTTGGACGCGAGCACAACAACGCGAACGTGATTTCCGTGGGTGCGCGCCAGCATTCAAACGAGGAAGTTCTGGAGATGGTGCTTGCCTTCCTCGAGACGCCCTTCTCCGGTTCGGAGCGTCACGAGCGGCGAATCGAGATGATTTCCGACTACGAGCAGTCCGGCAACTAGGTTTTGGCGGCAGCCTGCCGGGCGGCATCCTGATGGGTGCCGCCGGCGTCGTGCCGTCGCGGTTTCCTCCCGGGCGCGGGCTTTCCGTGGCGGTCAGATGAAGATCGAGGGATCGATCGTGAAGCAGTCGGCCTTGCGGCCGGCGAGCTTGGCGGGGATGCCGACGGCTGTCGAATCGGCGGGAACGTCCTTGACGACGACGGCGTTGGCGCCGACGCGCGAGTTGTCTCCAAGGGTGATGGGGCCGAGGACTTTCGCTCCTGCGCCGACGGTGACGCCGTTGCCAAGCGTCGGGTGGCGCTTGGCGTTGTCGAGGGAGGTTCCGCCGAGGGTCACGCCGTGGTAGAGCATGCAGTCGTCGCCGATTTCCGTGGTTTCGCCGATGACCACCCCCATGCCGTGGTCGATGAAGAAACGGCGGCCGATTTGCGCGCCGGGGTGGATTTCGATTCCGGTCAGGCCCCGGACCGCCTGGGAGACGAGGCGCGCGGGCGTTTTCAGCCTGTCCGACCCTGTCCACATCCTGTGCGCGAGCCGGTAGCCCCAGATGGCGTGGACGCCGGAGTAGCCGAGGACGACTTCGAGGTCGCTCTTCGCGGCGGGATCGTGGCTGCGGGCGGCCTGGATGTCTTCGCGCATGGTGGCGCGGGCGCGCGAGAGCAGCCCTGTCGCGGATGCTGCCGCGCCGACGGTCTTTGCCAGGAGCTGGCGGGGAGAAGCCACGGTTGTTGTCCTTCCGGGAGCGGGCGGTTCGGGCGGGGTTTCTACGCCAATTGTGCCAGCGGCACGGCCTTGCCTGTACGGACCTTGGCGCACCTCACCTCGGTGGCGCTGGAGCCGGTTTTCTCGAGCGCGAGGGTTCCCTGGGAGAGGCGGGCGACGGCATCGGCAAGGTCGCTTCCGGCCTGCGTTGCGACGCTGATTCGGACGCCCTCGGCGAGGTAGTCGGGCCGGGACTCGTACCCGAGGGCGGCGAGTTCGGCAAGGTATCGGCCCGCGTCGGCATGGGGAAGGGTCGTGGCGTAGACCGGAAGGACGTCGCGGCGTACGAGATCGGCTCCTTCGAGGGCGTCGCGAACGCAGTCGCTGTAGGCGCGCACAAGTCCGCCCGTGCCGAGGAGGGTTCCGCCGAAGTAGCGGGTGACGATGGCGACGGCGCCGACGAGGGGGACGCCCGCAAGCACGTCGAGCATGGGCCGGCCGGCGGTGCCGGACGGTTCTCCGTCGTCGGAGGAACGCGAGACGGGCAGCGAGTCCCCGTCCGGGACGATGAACGCGGTGCAGTGGTGGCGGGCGTCGGGCATGGCGGCGCGGACGGCGGCAATGGCTTCGCGTGCGGCGTCGGCGCTGTCGACCCGTTCGATGCGCGTGAGGAAACGGGAACGCCTGATTTCGATTTCGCCTTCCAGGACGGTGGAGGCGGGCAGCATGTAGCGGTTCACGTGCCTATTGTCGCATGGCGGGCGCACGGTCCCCGGAGATTGCCCGGCCGGGCCGGCCCGTCGGCTTCGATGTGAGCAAAGCCTCGCAGGGCGAGGCGGCTATCACGCTCCTGCGGGATGGAGATCTGCGCCGGCAGCAGGTATATTGACTACCTGTGCGCCGGCAATAGGCGCGTCGCGACAAGCATGAGAGGAGCGGTCGACATGGCAGTGCCCAAGCGCAAGATGTCCCGCAGCAACACGCGCTCTCGCCGTTCCCAGTGGAAGGCCGAGCTTACCGAGCTCCAGTCCGTCCGCGTTCAGGGCCGCGAGGTTCGCATTCCCCGCAAGCTCAAGAGGGCTTACGACGAGGGCCTGCTGAAGGTTGACTGATACGGTCGCCTTTCAGGGACGCAACAGACATGAGGGACCCGGCTAGCCGGGTCCCTTTTTCTTTTCCCGGCCTGTCTCGCCAAGGCAAGATGCGGGGACGGTCCTCGAATCTCGCCACACGGGTGCCTCTCGCTGTGGCTGGCCGGGGTTGCGGGCTGGAGGAAGCCCCGATGGCTCCCGCCGGCACCCGCACTCCGAAATGGCCACATGCATGCACAACCTTGCCGAAACGCGCATCCATGCGTGTTCGGCGATATGAAAACGTTTTGGCAAGGTTGTCGCGCATGCCGGGACCGCCGTGCAAGCCGGGGCCGATTTCGTTCATCTGTACGCACGCCGCCCCGTCCTCGACATGAATCGTTCGAGCATCCCTGTTCGTTCGGGTTTTGCGCATTTCCCCGCCGGGTCTTGCCGAGGCTTTCGTGGCCGATGCCGTAATCTAGAGGAAAGGAATCAAGGAGGTTGAAAATGACGGGTGTCGAGCGGTTTCTCCGGCAGGCGCGCGAAGCGGCCGAACCGATTGTCGACGGAGGAATCCGCATGGCGGGCGTCGGCAAGGATGTGGCGTCGGAGGCTTTGGCGACGATCCGCACCTACGGGTTGCGCGCCCACAAGGACGGGCTTCGGCTGCGCGAGTCGATTCGCGCCCACAGGGGCAGGCGCGAGCAGGGCGAGGTCGCCGACTATGCGGAGAACGCCGAATATGTGGAGAGCGCCCCCGATGCGATCATGCTTCCGTCTCGGGACGAGCATGCGGCGGTCCTCTCGCTGTGCCAGGACCTTGCTGCCGCGTCGCTCGCGGCCCAGCCGAAGCTGCGAGACATGGTGGAGAACTCGAATCCGTGGGTGGCGAAGTACCGTCGCGCCATGTCGGTCCTCACCCGCAACGACCACCCCGGCGAAGGCACGGGTTGCGCGAAGCTCGGCCTCGAGTTCGTCCAGCAGGCATTCAGGCTGGGAAGCGGTACGACAATCGGGAACGCGACCCTTTCGGACTCCGCCCTCGACGTCGATGCGCTTTCGCAGTCGACCCTCACGATCAGCGGAGGGGGCGCCAGGACCGGGGAGTTCTTCCTTCGGCTCGAAGGCGACAGGCTGTCGGGGGCCGACATGGTTTCCTTCATGGAGGTCATGCGGGCCGAGATTCGCTGCCAGGACAGGGCCGTGGACACGATTGCCGACCTTGCTTCCCATCCCGAATGGCTTGAGGGCGTCCGAGAATCGGTTTTCGTGGTTCTCGGTGCCGGGGCGTCCGTATCGCCCGCACGCCAGCTGCTTGAATGGGGAGCGCACGTCGTGGCCGTCGATTTCGCCCAGATTCCGGGGATGAGGCTTCTCGTGGACGCGGCCCAGAACTGCCCGGGAAGGCTCGATGTTGCCCCCGCCCAGTGCCGTGACGTTCTCGTCAATCCCGTCGGCATCGCGAAATGGATCGCGTCGTATGGCAAGCCAATCGTCATCGTTGATACGGTCAACCGGTTCGGTCCCGACTACCTGTATGCGGCCGCCGCGAACGACCTCATCGAACGGCTTGTGCTCCAAACGCGCCCCGATACGGCCCTCGCATGGTACGGCGCTCCCTTCGACGCCTACGTGCTGCCCGAGAGCGCGCCGATGCGCGCGCACATCGGCCCCGGCGCGTTGGCGGCGGTCGTCGACACGTATGCGCATCTGCGGCACGTGCCCAAGTCGCGTATCGAAGGCGTCTACAACGGACTGACAGACTACCGCGGGCCGGTGTTTGCCGCCGTCAAGCGCATTGGGCGCTGGAGGGCGGCGGTCGAGCGCGAGGCGGGAAACGCCGTGTCCTACAATGTGCTGCCCTACACGAGGGTCGCGATCGGGATGAACCAGACTGCGCGCATGCTTGATACGGCGTTCCGGCGTTTCGGCTACAGCGCTTCGACGGCCGAGACGACGGGCTCGCTTGCGGCCGCGTTGCTTGTCTGGGATCTCAACAATCAGGACAGGATTCGCGAGGACGACTTCTTCATGGTGTCCAAGGCCGTCGACGGTGGCGTGTTCTCGATGCCCCATGAGCCTGGCTCGATGATGCTCCCGATGCGGGTTGCCGCGGTCTAGGCAATCCTCGGCAATCGGGCTTCGGAAAGAAAACGGGACGGCCCACGCAGGCTTCGGTGGTTCTGCGTGGGCAATCCGAGTGTCGGGGCAGCGGGATTTGAACCCACGACCCCCCGCTCCCAAAGCGGGTGCGCTACCAAGCTGCGCCATGCCCCGGAATGTTCGGCCCGGCGAGGGCGAGTGCCGTTGCCGTTTGAACGAACGATAGCAATACTAGGCGAAAGCGGCGCGCAAGGCGAGGCAAGCGCACCAGGTGCGCGAAGGTCACACTTTTGGGTGGGGCGTGAACGTGCGCCATGAGGGTGCAACCTGCTATCCTCGTTGGGCACGCGGGTGTAGCTCAATGGTAGAGCCCTAGCCTTCCAAGCTAGTCACGCGGGTTCGATTCCCGTCACCCGCTCCACCAAACAAGCCCTTGGCCTGCATAAACACAGGCCAAGGGCTTTTCCGTGCCGTTTTCGTGCAACAGACGGCATATGCGTCGTCGTGGCCGCATCGGGCCCCGAACCGGGACGATCTGCCAGGACACGGTGGCGGAAACCGGGTTTTCGCCCGAATCGGGGACGGGGATCGCTGCCGGCCGTGTGCACGGTTTTGCCTCCGTCCCCGATTTGTCCGGGCGGCGATGGCGTTCCAATGCCGCGGCGGAAAGAGAACGCTGGCGGCAATCGGGCAGGCCCGAACGATGTCGGCGAGCTTCGCGACGTCCCTGTCCGCCCTGGAGGAAGGCGGAACCCCGGCTTGCCCTGCGAGATGGGACGATGGAAGGCGGCCATGCTGGCCATGCGCAGCCCTGACGGGGAGCGGAGTCCGCCGATTGCGTTGCGCAAGAGGCGACGAATCGCGGACGGGTGCGCGCCTCGCCGCCTGCAAACTACAATGGCCCGCATGAGCATTCTTCCGATTGCCGTCTGGGGCGAAAGCGTCCTTCACCGCGTCAACAGGCCCGTCGAAGCCTTCGACGACGCGCTCGGCGCGCTTGTCGCCGACATGTTCGAGACGATGCGCGCCGCTCCCGGCGTCGGCCTTGCGGCTCCGCAGGTCGGCGTCGACGCCCGCCTTTTCGTCTACGGGTGGGACGACGACAACGGCGTCGAACACAAGGGCGTCGCCGTCAACCCCGAACTGTTCGTAAGCCCGTATCCGCTAGAACCCCTCACCCCGCAGGACGACGACGAAGGCTGCCTCTCCGTGCCCGGCTACCGGTATCCCACCCGCCGCGCGGCCAGGGCCATCCTGCGTGCCTACGACGAGCATGGCGAGTACTACGAGAAGGAAGCCGAAGGCTGGCTTGCCCGAATCTGGCAGCACGAATACGACCATCTCGACGGAATCCTCTACGTGAACCGCCTCGAAGGAAAGTACGGGGCGTCCGCGCGCAGGCAGATTCGCGCGGAAGGCTGGGGCGTGCCTGGCCTGAGCTGGACCCCCGGCGTCGACGACATCGACGCCTGAGCCGCATCGGGCGGACCTGAAATGCGTGGCTGCCGCGACGCCAGCCGCCGGGAAGGAATCAGCGGGACGAGGCCGGCTGGATGCCTGGCATGCCCCCGCGCGCACGCATCGAGGCCTGATGGGCAATCGCAAGCGCCCAGATGATCGCGGTCGCAACGAGGGTGCCGACGAGCTCTGCGCGCGAATTCGCATTTGAAAGCATGAGGCCTGCGAAGGCGAGAAGGCCAAGCAGGGACAGCGCCGGAAGCCACGGGTAGCCGCCCATCTCGTAGGCGAGCGAGCCTTCCTTGACGAACTCGGGGTGCAGCTTCATGTGCGAGAGCAGGATGAAGACCCAGACCACGATGAGAGCCGAGCCGACGTACTTGAGCGCGATCGTGAAAATCGCGCCGGGCACCCACCAGTTGAGGAACACGGCGCCCAAGGAGAGGCCGAGGGTGAGGATGACGGAGTTGACCGGAACGTCCTTCTTCGTCGTCTTCGTCAGGAACTCGAAGCCTTCGCCACGCATCGACAGCGAATATGCCATGCGGGAGGTTCCGTAGATCTGGGCGTTGAAGGAGGACAGCAGCGCGGCGATGGCGACGAGCTGGATGAACGTGGCGACGCCGGGGACGTTCGCGATCTTCATGACCTCGACGAAGGGGCTCTTCTCGGGGTCGATCTCGTTCCAGGGAATCGCGGAGACGATGATGAACATCGAACCGATGTAGAAGACGAGGATACGGTAGGCGATCGAGCGGGTCGCGGCCTTGATGGCGGCACGAGGGTCGTCGGCTTCCGCGGCGGCAATCGCGATGATTTCGATGCCTCCGAAGGAGAACATGACGGCGAGCAGGCCTGCCGCGATTCCTGAGATGCCGGTAGGGGCGAAGCCGCCGTGCGCGCCGATGTTCGCCACCGAGGCGGTGGCGTCGCCGAGAATCCCGAGGAGCATAAAAACGCCGAGGACGAGGAACAGCACGATGGTGGCGACCTTGATGCCGGAGAGCCAGAACTCGAATTCGCCGAAGTTGCGCACGCCCCAGAGGTTCACCGCGCCGAAGGCGAGGACGAAGACAAGCGCCCACGCCCATTGCGGGAGCCTCGGGAACCACGTCACCATTTCCGGGAGCGCATTGAGCATCGCTGCGGCACCGGAGACTTCGGCGACGATGACAAGCATGAGCATGAGCCAGTAGAGCCAGCCGAGGGTGAAGCCCGCGTTCGGGCCGAATGCCTGGGTGGCGTAGGTCGAGAAGGAGCCGAGGGCGGGGCGCGAGGCCACCATTTCGGCAAGCGCCCTCATGACGAGGAGCACGACGAGGCCGGCAATCGCATAGGAAATCATGGAGGCGGGGCCTGCCGCCTGGATGATCGAGCCCGAGCCGAGAAACAGGCCGGCACCGATGGCCGAGCCGAGCCCCATGAGGGTCAGGTGCCGGGTGCGAAAGCCCTTCTTGCCGGTGTCGGGCGTGGCCGGGTTCGAGGCGGCCACGCCGGGGGTGGTGCTCATGTCTGCGCTTTCGGTAGACGTTGTTCGGACTTGCGGAAGCCTGGCGAAAGGCATGGCGCGTGCCGGAAAAGGCGGGAGGGGCGACATGGCCGCGGCGGGCGCGGATACGGGGCGCGCGGCTCGTGGCGAGCCCCGGGGCCGCCTCGGAAGGGGGCCTGATGCTGGGCGAGGCGGAAATCGGGATGCTGTTCGGAGCCCTGCCCCGATTGCTTGCGCAGGCGCGAGGGCCGAGTGTCGCAAAGGGGACGGACTGGCGTCGCATCGGGAACGGCGGCAGGCGGAAGGTCCGCGCGAGCCTGCCCGCGCAGGACCGGAGCGGGGAAGCCGTGGCCGGCAGACCCAGTCTGCCGGCCACGGCTTCCCGTTGCGGCACCCGGTGGCGGGCATGCCCTGACGGGACATCTCCCGGCAAGCGAACCGGAACCTGCCGCAGGGGAAAGCGACGGCGGTTCGCTGCGCATCGGAATCGTCTTCGGGCGCGGTGCCGTCAGGCCTGCGTGAAGGCGGGCGTGGCGGCCGGGGCTTCCAGATAGCTCTTCAGCTCCTCGTCGAGCTTGAGAAGCGTAATCGAGTAGCCCTCCATGTCCAGCGACGTCATGTAGTTTCCGACAATCGTCTTCGCGACCTTCAGCCCCTTGGCGTCCAGAACCTCCTGGATATGCAGGTTGGCGATGTACAGTTCGGACAGCGGAGTGCCGCCCATGCCGTTGACCATCACCGCGATTTCGTCGCCCTCTCCGTAGATTCCCTCGGCAAGGATCTTCTCGAGAAGCTTGTCGGAAATCTCGTTCACCGTGCCGATGTCCTCGCGGTGGGTTCCCGGCTCGCCATGAATGCCGATGCCGATTTCGATTTCGGAGTCCGTCAGGTCGAAGGACGGCTTGCCTGCGGCGGGAACCGTGCAGGCGGAAACGGCCATGCCCATCGAACGGACGTTCTCGATGACCTTCTCGGCGACGGCCTTGACTTCCCCGAGGCTCTTGCCCGCCTCGGCCGCGGCACCGGCGATCTTGTGGACGAAAATCGTGCCCGCAATGCCGCGCCGGCCCGTCGTCCACGTCGAGTTCTCCACCGCGACGTCATCGGCGACGACGACCTGCGCAACCTCGATGCCTTCGTCGGCGGCCATGTCCGCGGCCATCTCGAAGTTGAGCACGTCCCCCGTGTAGTTCTTGATGACGAGCAGCACGCCCTTGCCCGCATCGGCAGCCTTGATGGCCTCGTAGACCTGGTCCGGAGTGGGGGAGGTGAACACGGCGCCGGCGACGGCGCCGTCAAGCATTCCCTTTCCGACGAAGCCGCCGTGGGCGGGCTCGTGGCCGGATCCTCCGCCGGAGACGAGGGCAACCTTGTCGCCCTTTTCGGCACGCACGAGCACGTCGGTGCCCTCTACGCGCACGACCTCGGGGCAGGCGGCAGCCATGCCCTTGAGCATCTCGTCGACATAGCTGTCCACGTCGTTGATCAGTTTCTTCATGTTTTCTCCTTTGAGATTGTCGGTCATTGCGGTGCGCGGCTCCTCCCGGTACCACGCAACGGGGCCTTTTGGCGGGCATCACCGCAGCTTGCGCATGCCGCGCACCTGCTCTGCGGCCTTGACGACGGCGTCGAGTCCCGCCCCGGTGGAAGCCGCGACGGCGGCGGCGATGGCGCCTTCGAGAATCGGGGCGTCGGCAAGGCGTACCTCATGGGGCGAATCCTCGAGGAGTTCGATGGCGGTTTCGGCGCTCATGACGCCCGAGCCGAGGTCGGCCAGAATGCACACGCCGGTGCCGTCGTCGGCGTCCTCGACGGCGCTGACGACGAGCGTGGCGTCGGTGCCGATCGAGCCGTCCTCCATGCCTCCGGCGGCTACGAGCCTGCTGGCGCCGGCAACCTGCCCGGCCAGCTCGACGATTCCTTCGGCAACCGTGGCCGAATGGGAGACAATGACGAGCGCAACCACGGCCGCCCCCTATTTCGCGAGGTAGTCGCGCAGAGCCTCGAGCATGATCGTCGAGGAGGTCGCGCCGGGGTCTTGATGGCCGATGGAGCGTTCGCCAAGGTAGGAGGCGCGGCCCTTCGTCGCGGGAATCGTCTTCGTGTATTCGACTCCCTCGGCGGCGGCGGCGCACGCGGCGTCGAGAGCCTCGGCGGCGGGCCTGCCCGCGGCGGCGTATGCCGACAGGGATTCGCAGGCGGGGACGAGGGCGTCAAGCATCGTCTTGTCGCCGCGTTCGGCCTTGCCTCGCATCTTGATGCCGCCGATGGCGGCTTCGAGAGCGGCGACGCCATCGGCGAGGGCGAGGGACGTCTTTCCTGCCAGGGGAACCGCGCCCTTCATGAAGGCTGTTCCGTAGAGCGGGCCGGAAGCGCCTCCGACCTTCGAGATGAGAACCATTGCGACCTTCTTGAGAGCCTTTCCGATGTCCTCCTCGTTGTCGGGAAGCTGGACGAGGACTTCCTTGAAGCCTCTCGCCATGTTGATTCCGTGGTCGGCGTCGCCGATTTCGCGGTCGAGTTCGGTCAGGAAATCCTTGTTGCCGATAATCGCCTGTGCGACGGCTTCGATGCATTCGTAGACCTGTGATGCCATTGAGGAGCCTCCCTTGAGGGTCTGTCCGGGCGTCGTTGCCCGGGATGCGTGCGCGGGGTCTCCGTCCCGACGCACTGGATATTATATATGTCACATTCCGGTTCGCGGCGCAAATGGTCCCATGTCCGCGCGGCGGCGGCTGGCGCCGATGCCTTGCGCTGGCCCCGCTCCGGTTCGTTTCGGCTGCGACGGGCCGGCGCGTGCGCGAACGCGGAGGATTGCGCTGGCCGGATCGTCGGAATACAGCCGCTGCGCAGGGCGTTGCGAAAGCAGGCCTTGCAGGAAAACGACGCGGCGGCCTGCCCAACGCGCGCCGGGAGCGCTCCGGCAGAAAGGAATGCTTTTGTGGAGATTTTTGAAGTCGGCCTCGTCCTCATCGCGACGGTGCTCGTCTCCTCCGTTTTCGACCAGCTGCTGACGAGGGTTTCCCTGCCGCTGGTCCAGATGGCGATGGGAGCGATTCTCGCCGTCGCCGTTCCCGCCGACATCGACGCTACGATTCCTTCCGAACTCTTTCTCGTCCTTTTCATCGCGCCCCTCCTGTTCGACGAATCGAAGCGCGTGTCGAAAAAGCACCTGCTCTCCCACATGTCCGGCGTGCTCTCCCTCGCAATCGCCCTCGTCGTCGTCGCAATGTTCGCGGTCGGCTTCGCAGTTCGCGCCATCGAGCCGTCGATACCTCTCGCCGCCGCCCTCGCCCTTGGCGCCGCCCTTGGCCCGACCGACGCCGTCGCCGTGACCTCCCTCGCCTCCACGCTCAAGCTCACCGCGCGGCAAAAGGCGCTGCTGTCCGGCGAGGCGCTCATCAACGACGCCTCGGGCATCGTCACCTTCCAGTTCGCCGTAGCCGCCGTCGTCACCGGGTCCTTCTCGCTTGCCGACGCCGGAACCTCCTTCGCCAGAACCTTCTTCGGCGGCCTCCTCGCCGGTTTCCTGTTCGCCCTCGCCGTCCGCGCCGTCATGGCTTTCGTGCGCAAGATCGGCCTGGATTCGACGACCTTCCACGTCGTCTTCGACGTCATGGTTCCCTTCGCCGCCTTCCTGCTCGGCGAAGCCTTCCACGTTTCGGGAATCATTGCCGTCGTCGCCGCCGGCCTTGCCCTGACATGGCTGCCCGAACGCGGCCCCGCCATCGATCCGTCCTCCCTCGCCGTGGCCGACGGCGTGTGGGAGACCTTCTCCTTCGTGCTCAACGGCCTTGTCTTCGTCATGCTCGGCATTCAGCTTCCTGCAATCATCATGCCGAAATGGCAGGGAATGGAATCCGTCGCCGGCCTTTCCCTGCTGGTCTTCGCCGTCACCGCCGTCGTGATTCTCGTTCGTTTTGCGTGGGTGCTTGGCATGGAGGCGGTCCATCGTGCGGCGCTGCGCCGCGACGGCCAGGCGGTCCAGCCGTGGAAATACGGGCTGCGCGACGCGGCCGTGACCACGCTGGCCGGCCCCAAAGGCGCCGTCACCCTCTCGATCATCTTCACCTTGCCCTACCTGACCGCCGCAAACGATCCTTTCCCGCATCGGGCCGACCTGATCTTCATCGCCTCGGGCGTCATCGTCATTACCCTCCTGCTGGCGAATTTCGCCATCCCCCTCATTGCGGAAAGCGCCGACGAGGAAGATGGCGAGATGGCTGCGGCCCGGGCCCTCGTCTACCGGCACGTCGTCGACAGGCTTTCGGCAATGCGTCGCGACAACGGCGACCTTGCCACCGCCGTCATCACCCGCGACTACGAGACCCGGCTCGCCGAGCTCGATGCCGCAATGGCGGACCTCGACCGCGAGGACCGTTCGATTCGCGCCCTGCGCCGCGAAATGCTCGAACACCAGCGTCGCTATCTTGCCGACCTCGTCGCCAAGGGAGAGGTCGATCCCGGCACGGCCCGCCAGTGCCGCAACGAGCTGCGCTATTCCTACGGCCGCGGCCTTCGCCGTCGCGTCGATGCCCACTCGCCCGATTCCCTGCTTCCCTCGAAGAAGTACCGCACCCCGAAGAACGCGCTGCTGACAGCTTTCCGTTTTGCCCGGCGGCGCGCCTTGCCCCACGAAATCGGCGACCTCTATTCGGAAGAGAGGCTTCAGGAACTCAGGTCGAAGATGTGGCGCGAGACTTCCGCCTATCTGTCGAAGATCGCCGAGGGGGCCGACGTGGAGCGGGCCGTGGCGGCCAGGACGCTTCTCGCCGAACGCCACGCCACCCTCGAGCTTTTCAAGGAGATCGGTTCGGACACCTCCATCGAACGGATGCGCGTATTCAAGGCGCCGGACATGCGCATGCTCAAGGCCCGCCAGTACGAGGTCGAATCGGCGGCGCTGCGGGCCGAACGCGAGGCGATCGACGGCCTCTTCGCTTCCGGAATCATCTCCCGGGAGCAGTCCCTCGAACTGCGCGAGGATCTGTACAACCGCGAGGTGACGCTGAACTCCGGCACGATGCAGCGGATGCCTTGAT
>CACYEE010000107.1 GCA_902773415.1 uncultured Actinomyces sp. | reverse complement strand
GTAGAAAAATGCGCTATCGGCGATGGCGGTGAGCCAAAAGAAGGAGCGTCCGGCTGCCTCGAAACGGGAAGTTATGTGCGTGCCTGCTGCTTGTTGCGAGGTCAACGTGGCATATACGGGAATCGTGAGCGCAAGATTCGCAATGAGGGGTGCGCCTCGCTTCGCAGGGGTAAGGCTCACAAGTGACACGAGGCTATTCCATCCCAGTGAGAGGAAGGCATATGCTGCAAGGGCGGGCAAAAAGGTAGTGATTAGGACGACACGAAGGCCTTGCGCTCCCAATTGGCTCATTGTCCACACGGTCATGCCGCATGTTCCGTAAAAGACGATAACAGTGATGGCAATGAGTTCAAAAGCAAGCAGGGCTTGCGATCGTTGGCGATTCGTCACGGGAAGAAAAGCCGTGTACTCTTCGATTCCCTCGGCTGTCAAAAACAGTGTTTTGACGACGAGGAAGGCGAGTTCAATCCACACGAGCGTATTGAAGGAGAGAAGGACTTCCAGCAAGCCTTGCTCTGCCGACGTAAATGCGACGCCGTTGAAGAGCAGAAACGGAGCGACAAAGCTAAAGGCGAGCCACAGCAATGCGGTAAGAAGGAGACTGATGCGGGTGTATGCATTGCGTAACGCGCCATGATTGAGGACATGCCGAATGGCGAAGAGCCCGTAAAACCTGGTCAGCTCTCGGAGGGTGGTCATATGGATTCGTCCTCGGAATCGTCTTCGTGAATCAGGCTGCGAGCCCACGATTCTACACGGCCTGGCGTGTTGGCAAAGCTGTCTGAAGAGATTTCGTCGATGATAATTCCGCAGTTGAGCATGACTATTCGCGAACAGGTTTTCTCAAGGTAAGAGAAATCGTGGGAGCACAAAAGAAGCGAGCCGCCCTCGTCAACCAATGCGCGCACGTCCTTTTGCGATTCCAGCAAAGCGTCGACATCGATTCCGTTGAGTGTCTCGTCGATGAGAGTCAATGGCCGTTTCGCAAGAAGAGAGCCGATGATCTGGAGCTTTTTCCTCATGCCGTGAGAGTAGTCTTCGATGAGATTACGGGCGCGCCCGGCCATGCCGTAGCGCTCGTACATGGCTTCGATGTTCTTGGCATCGACAGCAATGCCGTACAGGTTGGCCAGCAAGTCGAGGTATTCGGAACCCGTCATGAAAGGCGGAAGATAATCGTTCGACGCGGCAAAAAATGTGGAGAGACGGCCTGGGCGAGAATCTGGCGTGGAACCATTGATGCGAATTGTTCCCTTGCGAGCATCGAGCTGGCCGGTAATGAGTTTCATCAACGTTGATTTGCCCGCGCCGTTGCGCCCAATAAGGCCAACGGCCTCGCCGGGCGCAACGTGAAGCATGCAGTTGGCGAGCACGGGCGATGTTCCGTAAGAGAAAGCCAGCTCATGGATGTACAGCATCCGCACTCCTCCAATCGTGGCCATTGAGGCCCAAGAGTTCACGCATTGGCAATTTTATGGCAGCTAGCGGGTGCAATGGCCTGATACTTTAACGCCCCAACGCACCCATCGGAACTCTCCTGTGAACCCGCCATGTCCTTTAACGGCACGCCAGACAGTCATTCCAAGGTAGACGGTTGCGGCGAGGGCCAGCAAGACGGCAGCGAGAACGACCCGCCAAGCGTCGTACCTGACTTTTGTTGCGTCAAGTCGAGTATGGAGATATAGCGAAGTTGGGGAAGAAGAGATAAGTGATTGCGTGAGATATCCTATATGAAACAAGGGGCGGGAAACGAGTCGATCGTGCCTTGCGGGCGAGGGCGAGTCCACGCCTCGGTTGACTGGCTGGTGTGCAACGTGTTGCGGCAACGATGCTAATGCGGGGGGTGTCAAGTGATTGCGTGTTCAATGTGCAGCGAGCCGGTTCAGTACGCCATGTTCATCGCCTCGCGCACTTCGCGAAGCGTCTCATTGGCCTGATCGTTGGCGCGTTCAATACCTTCAGCGAGCACTCGGCGCACGATCTCAGGGTCCTTCTCCAGCTCGGCGCGGCGCTCGCGCAGCGGAGCCAGCAGCTCGTTGAGCGTCTCGGTCACGTAGTTCTTGAGCGTGCCGCCACCGCCGTTGCCGATCTCCTCGGCAATCTCGGCTTGGCCGCGGCCCGTCGCCATTGCGGCAATCGTGAGCAGGTTCGCCACTTCGGGCCGGTTTTCTGGGTCATAGGTGATGAAGCGGTCCGAATCGGTCACGGCCTTGCGAATCTTCTTCGCGGTTTCGTCCGCGCTCATCCCGAGGTCCACCGTATTGCCGAAGCTCTTCGACATCTTCCGGCCATCCAGGCCAAGAATCGTGCCCGAATCGGACAGCAGCGCCTGCGGCGAGGGGAACACCGGCGTATCGGAGCCCTCCGGGCGGCCGTAGCGGCGGTCGAAGCGCTGGGCGATCACGCGGGTCTGCTCAAGGTGGGGGAGCTGATCCTTGCCCACCGGCACGATATTCGCCTTGCAGAAGAGAATATCGGCAGCCTGATGCACCGGGTAGGTGAGCAGCAGGCCCGACAGCGGGCGGCCCTCGGTGGCCTCAAGCTCGGCCTTGACCGTGGGGTTGCGGCGCAACTCGGCGTCCGTCACAAGCGAGAGGAAGGGGAGCATGAGCTGGTTGAGCGCCGGCACCTGCGAATGGGCGAAAATCGTCGCCTTGGCGGGGTCGATGCCTGCGGCGAGGTAGTCGGTGACGAGCGAATAGGCGCGCTCGCGGATCGGGCCGGTGCCGTCGCGGTCGGTAATCACCTGGTAGTCGGCCACGAGAATCCATGTCTCCACGCCCGCCTGCTGGAGCTTCACCCGGTTGGACAGCGAGCCGAAGTAGTGGCCGATATGCAGGTTGCCGGTAGGCCGGTCGCCCGTGAGCATTCGGAACTGGCTTGGATCCTCGGCAATCTTCGCGTGAATCTTTTCGCTGGTTTCGCGCGAGCGCCGGTAGCTCGCGTCCGAGGTTGCGTTGGCCAGAGTTTCTTCAAAGCCCATGTCTCGTGCCTTTCGTTGAGCGAACACCTGGCACCCTACTTTACGACGGGTGGCGTGCGGAGCCAAACGCGGGCGGGGTTCTGCCGTCGTTGTTGCCGCGGAATTCGTGGGCGTTTCGCTTGTCTGCGCGCCGGGCGGGGCTGGCCTGTTGGACAGTGCCTGCCGTGGGGTGCCGCACAGGGGGCGCTCCCCTGTGCGGCACCGGTCTGTCCCCAATGCGATACCTGACTTTCTGGCCTGCGCAAACGGCTGGGGCGGGATTCGGAACGACGAGCCGTTCCTCGCCCGGGCAAGCCGGCGTCCTTGCGCAACGGTCCCGGCGTGCGCCCCGTCGCGCGGCTTGTCAGGACAGCCCGAGCCGGGCGAAAGCCTTGGCGAGGCCGTCCGCTCCAACGTCGTCGGTGACGAAATCCGCGGCGGCCTTGACCGCCTCGCTCGCGTTGCCCATCGCCACCGAGAATCCGCAGGCCTCGAACATCGGCAGGTCGATTGCGGCGTCGCCGAAGGCAATCGCATCGCGGGGCGAGGCGCCCGCATGTTCGAGCAGCAGTTCGATTGCGCGTTTCTTGGAAACGCCCTTCGGTCCGAGGTCTCCGAACAGCGCAAGCTCGTCGCGCCCGCCCCAGGTGTGCGCCTCCATGTCGGAAAACTCGGCAGCGGAATCGAGGTGGTCGCGGTGGTTCGAGAGAACGAAGGAAATCTTGTTGACGTCCGCGCGGGCGAGGGCTGCGGCGTCGCGTTCGATGAAATTGCCGAGCACGGAGGCGACGACGGCTTCGACGTCGGCTTCGTCGCTGCCCTTTCCGCGTGCGTAGGCGCGGAAGGCTTCGCCTCCCTGCTCCATCATCAGGTGGTTGCAGTACATTCCCGAGTTCGCTTCAAGGTAGAGGCCGAGGCCGCGCGTTTCGCACCAGGCGACGATGTCCGCCACGCGATCGGCCGGAATCGCCTGGTGGAGCAGCACCTCGCCGCCGGCTTCCACGTAGCCGCCGTTTGCTCCGATGAGGCCGTCGACGTCGGGCAGGCCGCGCCCGTCGATTTCGCCGCGCGAGCGTCCGGTGCACAGGTACGCCCGATGGCCGGCGGCGCGGGCGGTTTCGACGGCTTCTTTGGCGGAGGCGGGGCAGCGGTCCCGGTAGTCGACGAGGGTTCCGTCAACGTCGAGAAAGAGAATCTTCGGCATGGGTTGTGCTCCTCGGGTTGCGTTCGGGAATCAATGGTGCTTGATGGGATGCGACGGGGCGTCTGGCGGGCCGGGGCCGTCTACGGGGCGTGTCCGCCACCGGGGCTGCCCGGGGGCACCCGACCGCAAACCCGGAAATCAGGCGTGGCGCAAGCGCGGTTCGCCGGCAGCCGACACGCGTGCCGCCAACGAACACGGCCCGTCGCCACAACCGTCGTGGGCAGGCGAGGCGGGGTTGGGGGATGGTCCCCGATGCGGCACCTGTCCCTCTTTGCGATACCCGGCGTTTTGGCCTGCGCAAAGAGCCGGGTCGGGGGTTGGGGCAACGTGCCGCCCGAGCCTCGCCCCAGCCCGCCCGAACCCGCCCGGTCCCGGCAGGTCGCGGCCTGGCAGGTCGCGACCAGTCCCGCGCGCCTTGTCCGGGCCGGCCGCATTCCGGCCCGGACAAGGACCTGGCGTGCCGCAAACCCCAAACGGCACGCCAGGCGGTTTTCCCTATGGGGGAGTCGCGCAGTCGTGGGCGGGGATGGGCCGAATCGGCCTGGCGGGAAGGCGGATCAGTCGAGAAGGCACTGTCCGTTCGTGGCGATGACCTGCTTGTACCAGTCGAAGGAATCCTTCTTGCGGCGGTCGAGCGTCCCCGTGCCGTCGTCGTACTTCTCCACGTAGATGAAGCCGTAGCGTTTGGCCATTTCCCCGGTGGAGGCCGAGACGAGGTCGATGCAGCCCCACGGCGTGTAGCCCATGAGGTCCACGCCGTCTTCGGCGGCTTCCATCATTGCGAGGATGTGCCGGCGCAGGTAGTCGATGCGGTAGTCGTCGTGGATCGAACCGTCGTCCTCCACGACGTCCGCGGCGCCCAGGCCGTTCTC
>CACYEE010000106.1 GCA_902773415.1 uncultured Actinomyces sp. | reverse complement strand
CAGGTCACCGTCGACGAAGTCGTCGAACTGGTCGAAGGAGCAATCGAAGCGCTCTCCGTCGTGGCGGACGACGAAACCCTCGAACCCGATGCCAATGGCGGGGAAGACGGCGAAATGGCGTACGTCAACCGTCCGCTCACTCAGCGTCCGTCTGTCGCCTCGTCGCCGATCGCTTCGGATGCCCCCACGGCGGCCTCGGAATCCACAGGAGAACCTTCCGAAGAAGTTCCAACGGCGGAAAACGTCAAGAAGAAGCCCGTGAGACTTCCCGTGACAGGAACAGGAAAGGGCTCCCAAGGCGATGCCGTCGCCATTGACAGCGGCGCGGCAGCCAGCGAAGTCAAGGCAGACGAAGCCGCCGTGGAATCGGTGCAGGAACCGATGTTCGTCGCCTCGCCCGAACGTGCCGCCGCGGTCGCCGTCTCTGGAGCCGCAGCCATCGGTCTCCTCGCCGCAGGCGCCATCGTCGCCATTCGCAAAGTCAACTGATGGCAGGCGTCGCCGAACCGGCCTGCTCTGCCACAAACTGTAGTCCGGGCACACCGCCGGTGCGCCGCTCCACTAGACTTTGAGATGTGAGCATTACCGTACTTGGCATCGAAACATCCTGCGACGAGACAGGCATCGCCGTCGTCCGCGACGGCGAGCTTCTCGCCGATGTCACGGCGACCTCGATGGACGAATATGCCCGCTACGGCGGAATCATTCCGGAAATCGCCTCGCGTGCCCACCTTGAGACCATGCTGCCCACCCTCGACGCGAGCCTCGCCGAGGCCGGAATCGCCCTCGACGAAATTGACGCGGTTGCCGTGACCGCAGGCCCCGGTCTCGTCGGTTCGCTGACCGTCGGCATGTCCGCCGCGAAAGCCCTCGCTTTCGCCATCGGAAAGCCCCTGTACGGAATCAACCACATCATCGGCCATCTTGCCGTCGACCGTCTCGTCCACGGCGACTTTCCCGAATCCTTCATCGGACTTGTCGTCTCCGGGGGACATTCGGCCATCCTTCATGTCGGCAACATCGCCACCGACGTCGAAGAACTCGGCGGAACGCTCGACGATGCCGCAGGCGAAGCGTTCGACAAGGTCGGCAGGCTCCTCGGCCTTCCATACCCCGGAGGCCCGCACATCGACCGGCTCGCGCAAAAAGGCGACCGCACGGCCATCGAGTTTCCGCGCGGACTCTCCCAAGGCAGGTACAAGCACACCCATCCTTACGATTTCTCCTTTTCAGGACTGAAAACCGCCGTCGCCCGCTACGTCGAAGGCTGCAAGCAACGCGGCGAAGACGTGCCGAAAGCCGATATTGCGGCGGGATTCTCCGAATCCATCGTCGACTCCCTCACCTCGAAAGCCATGCGTGCCTGCACGGACCGCAAGGCGCGCACGCTCGTCGTCGGCGGAGGATTTTCCGCGAACTCGCGTCTGCGCGAACTCGCCGCGGAACGCTGCGCCGCCTACGGCATCGAGCTTCGGATTCCCCCGATCCGCTACTGCACCGACAATGGCGCAATGGCGGCGGCTCTCGGATGGGAACTGGTCCGTGCCGGCGTCGAACCTTCGGGGCTTGGCATGACGGTCGACACGTCGATGCCCTTGAGCCGGACACACATGCCCGGAGGATGCCAATGAGCGACGGCCCGGCTTCCGGGGCGGACGGCGGAGACATCCCCGAACTGCCGCCCCTTCCCGACATCACCGATACCTCCTACATGGCCTCCGCCTTCAAAGCGCCGCCAAGAAATCCCCGACTGTCCGAAGAAACCCCGCAGCGGCAGGCGAAAGAAGCGGATTCGGGCGAGCGGGAACGCTCCGAGAAGAAGAACGTCGCCGAGCGTATCGACGACGCCTACGCCGCTGCCGAAGCCCGCTTCATGGCAACCTACCGCGACCCTCTCGAAGAGGAAGTGAAGTGGGTGCCGGTCAGGGTTCGCGTTCCCGTTATCTGGTGGATCCTGCTTGCCGCGGCCTTCCTTGCCGCATCCTCGCTCTTCCTTGCATACGCGACCATGCCCGAGGCCTTCTCGGTTCACGGGCAGGAGCCGCCGCCGCTGGTTCAGCGCGTGGCTGTCGTCATGATGTCCGTCGTCGGCGTCCTGGCGACCTTTGCGATTATCCGAAAGCCGCCCTTCTGGTCGTTTCTTCACTTCGTGCTTGGGCTGACCGCCTATTTTTGGGGTTTCGGCGGCGTCACTCTCCTTACTCTGGCCTGCGTCTCCAATTTCTTTCTCGAAGCGGTTGACGCCACCTCGAAGCTCGCCGCCGTCCGGGCGGTCGTTCCCCTTGCCTTGTGGGGCGGAGCCGTTCTGGTGATTCCGATTATCGTCGTCCCGTGGCTGATTCCGCCGTGGGAGCGGCGAGCGGCCGTGCTGCGCCTGGGCACTGCCGACACCTTTTGGGGTGCCTTCGCCGGCGTCGGCCTGACCATGATTCTTCCCCATGCGCAGGGGCGGACGGATGCGCAGGTCTTTCTCCTCCTGATTGTCGCGATTCTTCCGGTCGCGGGAATCTTCGCGATGGGCGTCGCCATCTCGCTGCCGGTGCGTTGGCCGATACCCCGAAAAGGCGTGCTTCCGCAGCTTCTCGGAATCATCGTGACCTCGTTCGGCATTGCGGTTTTCCTTGCTGCTGTGATGGTGCCCGACGTCAAGCCTGCCGGGCGCGTCGTTCTCACCATTCTCGTCGTTGCCTTTTCCGTGCTCGGAATCGTTGCGCTCGGCATCTCCTCGCGGGCTGCCGATCCTCTGCGCCGCGAGGATATGGAGGGCTTGCAGGATTGGGTGGATGCCGATATTCTTCACGCCGACGAGCACGAGTTCATGTGCGACGAGGACGCGATTCATCGGTGGGCGCGCGAGGCCTTGCGGCGCGGCGTTTTTCTGGCCGCGCGGGATTTTTACCGGGCGACGAGCGAGCTTGCGTTTACGGGTATCGAATCGGAGCGGGGCCTGGAGCTCGCCGAGACGGTTCATACGACGCGAAGGAAGCTCGAATCGGCTGGGGTTCCCCCGCGGCCGGACTTCATGGATTTCTCGGAAAAGCCGATTTTCCCCGATCCGCTCGACCGGTAGCGTGGCGTGGGGCGTGCGCGTTTGGTGCGGGCATGGCGGGCCGGATGCGGCGTTTCGGCGCAGGATTGCCGGTTGTGTCCGCTGAGAGCTTTATCGCCCGCCCCGTTCTGGCACTCGCCTTGACCGAGTGCTAATCGTGGCATACCCTGTGGAAGGACGCAGCCGACGCTGCGCCCCCTGCGCATCGACGGTCACCCGCGACGGCCGGGCGAGAGCACGGACAGTTAGAACATCTCGTGAGAAAAGGGAGGGGATCATCGTGACGATCTCCATCAAGCCGCTTGGCGATCGCGTGATCGTGCAGCAGCTCGAAGCAGAAACCACCACCGCCTCCGGCCTGGTTCTTCCGGATACGGCCACCGAGAAGCCCCAGCAGGCCACGGTTGTCGCAGTGCCGAAGGCTCCGAAGGACGACGACGGCAACGACATTGAGCTCGACCTTGCCGTGGGCGATGTTGTCATCTACTCGAAGTATGGCGGCACCGAGGTGAAGTACGGTGCCGACGAGTACATTATTTTGTCGCTCAAGGACGTTCTCGCGGTTGTCGAGAGCTGAGAAAGGCTTCGATGCGGCAGAAGTGGTCGTCTTGAAAGGCGCTTGAATCTGGCTGGGGCGGGAATTGGCACTGTGTGCCGATTTCCGCCCTGGTTTTTGTGCGGGCGAGGGTGGCTCCGGTTTGGGGACTGTCCCCGTTTGGGAGGAATCTCCGGTTTGGGGGCTGTCCCCGTTGGGAGATGTGGTGGCGGGTATGTTGGGCGGATGGGGGTGGCGGGGCGGAATTGACGCTGCTGCGGCGATTTCCGCCCTGGTTTTTGTGCGGGCGAAGGTGGGCTCCGGTTTGGGGACTGTCCCCGTTTGGGAGGAATCTCCGGTTTGGGGGCTGTCCCCGTTT
>CACYEE010000105.1 GCA_902773415.1 uncultured Actinomyces sp. | reverse complement strand
AATCAGGTTCGCCAGCGGCTCGCCGGTGGCTGCGGTGGCGAGAACGAGACCGCGAGGCTCGGACAGGACGAGGCGCGGCGCGGGTACGCCGGCGTCGGCGAGCATGGCGTGGCGTCGGGCAAGGTCCGCGGCCTGCGCTGGCCGCATCACCTTGCCGTAGAGGACCTGTCCGTCGGCGTCGCGAACCCTGACGACGGCGCGTCGCGTGGGGCGGTAGCCCATGAGCTCGACGGTCACGGACCGGGCGAGCAGGACGCTCATGCGGGCGGGCGAACATGCGATGGGAAGCGCGGGAAGCTCCGGGTCCTCGGGGTATCGCCACAGCGCGACCTTGGTTCCGCCGTGTTCCATCCGCACGAGGGGCCCGCTGCCGGCACCGGAAAGGCGTGCGGTGGAGGCGCAGACGTATTCTTCGCAGCGGGCAAGTTCTCCGTGGGGGCCGACGCGGTCGATGGTGACGGAATATCCGACGGTGACGCCCGCGCCGGGGCGATGGTGAAGGGAATGGATGGTCCAGTCACGGACGATGGTGTCGCGTCCGAAGGCAGTGCGAAGCATGTCGCCGGCTTCCTTTCCGGTCAGCAGCGCAACCTCGCGCCCCTCGGTCGAATAGGCCATGTGTTTTTGCTCCTCAGAACCTCCGTATCGTCTCTCCAGCTTATATCCTGAGGCCGTGCGAGACCTGAACAAACTTCCAAAGGCCCACCTGCATCTTCATTTCACCGGTTCCATGCGCACCCGGACCCTTGAGCTCATGGCGGCGGAAGAGGGGATGCGTCTTCCTGAGAATCTCACGGACAACGTCGCGCTTCAGGTTCCGGCCGACCAGCGCGGCTGGTTCAGGTTCCAGCGGTCCTACGATTCGGCACGAAGGATCGTGCGTTCCGAGGAGGCGATGCGGCGGATCGTCCGCGAAGCCGCGCAGGACGACGCCGCCGAAGGTTCGCGCCGGCTCGAAATCCAGATCGACCCGACCTCCTACGCCCCTTTTGTCGGAGGAATCACGCCGGCACTGGAGATCGTGTGCGACGAGGCCCGCGCCGCCTCGAGGGCGACGGGGGTGTCGGTTGGCGTGATCGTGGCCGCCTCGCGGATTCGCCATCCCCTTGAGGCGCGGACGCTTGCGCGGCTCGCGGCGAAGCACGCGGGCGACGGGCCCGGCGACGTCGTCGGCTTCGGCCTGTCGAACGACGAAAGACGCGGAAGGACGAGCGAGTGGGCCCCTGCATTCAGGATCGCCGCGCGGGCGGGCCTGGCCTCGCTCCCGCACGGAGGCGAGCTTCTCGGGCCCGAGCATGTGCGCGAAGTGGTCGATTCGCTCGCGCCGGCCCGGCTGGGCCACGGGGTGCGAAGCGCCGAAGATCCCAGGCTGGTGGAGCGGATTGTCAAGGCGGGGATCGCGCTGGAGGTGTGTCCGGCCTCGAACGTGTCGCTTGGGGTGTATTCGGATCCCGGCGAGGTTCCGGTGCGCGCCCTCATGGAGGCGGGGGCGACGATTGCGCTGGGTGCCGACGACCCTTTGCTGTTCCTGTCGCGCCTGACCGACCAGTACGAACTTCTGCGCGCGCTCGAGTTTTCCGACGAGGAGCTTGCGCATCTGGCAATGTGCTCGATCGAAGCCTCCTTGGCTCCCGAGTCGGACAAAACCCGCTGGAAGGACGACGCACGTTCTTGGCTTTCATGAGTGTTTCTTCACAGTTTGCTTGTCCAAATATACCGTGGCCCCTTATATGGGTATCTTGTCAGCGAGAGAACCGCTGTGTTTCTTTCGCCGACGCCCCGGAGCACATCGCCGTGACTTTAGGGCGCGGCCCGACACGATTCCCGAGAAAGGTCATTCATATGGCTTTGGACTACAGGCAAGCTGCGCAGGAAATTCTCGCAGCCGTCGGCGGAGCCGACAACATCGTTTCCGCCGCGCACTGCGCAACCCGCCTCCGTCTCGTCATCGCCGACGATTCGAAGGTCGACAAGAAGGCCGCCGAGAACGCCGTGGGCGCCAAGGGCTGCTTCCAGGCAGGCGGCCAGTTCCAGGTCGTCTACGGCACCGGCACCGTGAACAAGGTCTTCGAAGAATTCACCGCGCTCTCCGGCGTCGCCGCAGGCACGAAGGAAGACCTCAAGGCCGCCGCCGCGTCCCAGCAGAACGTGTTCCAGCGCGCAATCAAGGTGCTCGCCGACGTGTTCGTGCCGATCATCCCGGCAATCGTCGCCTCCGGCATGCTCATGGGCATCATGGGGGCCATCGGCTACATGGGCGGCGACGGCGGATTCTTCGAGCTCAACACCGAGAACGTGTACTGGAAGATCGGCGCTCTCATCAACGCCTGCGCCCTGGCGAACCTCCAGATCCTCCTCGGATTCTCTTCGGCCAAGGTCTTCGGCGCCAACCCTTACCTCGGCGCCTCCCTCGGCGCGCTTCTCATCTCCGGCGACTTCATCAACGCCTATTCGGCCTCCGGCGCGATCGCCGACGGCTCCATGATTACCTATGACGTCATCCCCGGCCTCTACTCCATCGACTGGATCGGCTACCAGGGCCACGTCATCCCGATCATCGTCGGCGTGTGGATTCTCGCCCAGTTCGAGAAGCGCCTGCACAAGATCGTGCCCGAGATGCTCGACCTCTTCCTGACGCCGCTCATCTCGGTGTCCCTGGCCGCCTACATCACCATTCTCTTCATCGGCCCCATCTTCGTCTGGCTCGAGAACGGCATCATCGACGTCCTCATGTGGCTGCTCAACGTGCCGCTCGGCCTGGGCTACATCGTCATCGGCTTCATCTACTCCCCGACCGTCGTCACCGGCCTGCACCAGATGTACACCGCCATCGACGTCAAGATGCTCTCCGACTTCGGCGTCACCTACTGGCTCCCGATTGCCTCGGCCGCCAACATCGCCCAGGGCGGCGCGGCCCTCGCCGTCGCCTTCAAGACGAAGAACGCCAAGACGAAGGCCCTCGCCGTTCCCGCCGGCATTTCCTGCCTCCTGGGCATCACCGAACCGGCCATCTTCGGCGTCAACCTCCCCAAGCTCAAGCCCTTCCTTGCCGGCATGTGCGGTGCCGCCTCCGGCGCCCTCGTCGCCTTCATGTTCAAGCTGGGCGCCACCGGCACCGGCGTCACCGGCATCTTCGGCATCCTCCTGTGCATCGAGCAGCCGGTCGGCTACGTGCTCATGTTCGCCGTCGCCTTCGGCGTCGCCTTTGCCCTCACGATGGTCCTCTACAGGGACGACGCCCCCGAAGAGGACGCCCCGGCCGCCAATGCCGCCTCGGCTCCCGTCGCTGCCGCCGCCGGCGTCGCTTCGGCCGTCGCTACCGCCGTTGCGACGAAGGTTCTCGCCGCTCCCGTTGCCGGCCAGGCCATCGCGCTTGCCGACTGCGGCGACGAAGTCTTCGGATCGGGTGCCCTCGGCGAGGGCCTGGCAATCGTGCCGTCTGAAAGCACCGTCGTCTCCCCCGTCGCAGGCACCATCGAGTCGGCCTTCGACACCGGCCATGCCTACGGCATCAAGACCGACGACGGCGTGGAGGTCTTCGTCCACATTGGCATCGACACGGTGAAGATGGGCGGCGACGGGTTCTCCCCGAAGGTCGCCCAGGGCGACCGTGTCGAGGTCGGCACCCCGCTGGCCGTCGTCGATTTCGACAAGGTCAGGGCTGCCGGCTACTCGACGAACACGATGATGATCGTGACCAACAGCGGCGACCTTGCCGCAGTCAGGCCGCACACCGGCCAGAGCGTCGCAGCCGGCGATGCCATCGTCGACATCGAAAAGTAGGCCAGCTTCTCGCGCATCACGCCATAGGGTTCTCCCGCAAGGGTGCCCGAACTCGGCTGGGGCGGGAACCGGAACGTTGTTTCGGTTCCCGCCCCAGCCGTTTGTGCAGGTCAAAGGTCTGCGTGTCGGATTGGGGACTGTCCCCGATCCGACATTGGCCTGTCCCCTTTCCGACACCCGACGGCGGGGTTCCCTGATGGGACAGACCCTGGCCTGTCCCTTT
>CACYEE010000104.1 GCA_902773415.1 uncultured Actinomyces sp. | reverse complement strand
GAATCCGAGATCCAGATTCCGGGAGCTTGAGCGATGCCGTCTCCCACATGGTCCTGCGGGCCGTGCGCTCCGGTCGCGGTCGCCCCCTGTGGACGACGCCCCTACCTTGTCACGTGTCGCCAACCCGCCGAAGCCGGCCGGCGAGCGGGCCGACGCGCCACGCGAGGCCGCCCGGCCCGTCCGGGGCGGCGCGGGTACGGACCTTGCGGCACGCCGCCGCGCCGGCCCCCGGCGCAAGTCCTGCCCCTTCGCGGCAGATCGCGCATGCGCACCCGTATCCACAGGCCGCCTCCGCGCATGCCCCGTCCACAGGTTTCGGCGCACCCTTGCCTGCCCTCGCATGGCGGATTTGACTGGAGGCATGGACCATTCAGATACAACACTGCGTTTTGCCGTTCCCTGCCTGAATCCCGAAGCGGACCGCCGCGAGCTTGGCACGTGGGGAGAGGACGTCGCAACGGCCTTCCTCGCGGCCAGAGGATACGACATACTCGACCGGAACTGGCGTCACCGCTGCGGAGAGCTCGACATCGTCGCGCTCAGCGCGACCGGCCGCATCGTCGCGGTCGAGGTCAAGACACGCCGCGAGGGAGGGCGCGTGCCCGCAGAACAGGCCATCGGCGCAGACAAATACGCGCGCCTCCGCCTCCTGTTCAGCCAGTGGCTTGCCGAACGCAAGCCCGGCGCGGCCGACATCTCGATCGATGCGATTGCCGTAACCGTCATGCCCGACGGCACGGTCCGGCTGCGGCACGAGGAGGCGATCTCGTGAGGCTCGCCCATGCCAGCGCCGTGTCCGTCGTCGGTGTTCACGGCCATCCCGTCCGGATCGAAGCGGCCCTGCTGTCCGGCCTGCCCAGGTTCCAGATCGTCGGACTGCCCGACGCGGCGCTCTCGGAATCGAAGGAACGTGTCCGGGCGGCCTTCTATGCCGCAGGAATCGCCTTTCCGGATTCGCGGGTGACGGTGAACCTGTCGCCCGCGGACACTCCGAAGTCCGGTACGGGCTTCGACCTTGCGATCGCGGCCGCGATACTCGCAGCGGTTGCCGGCAGGCGTCTCGACCCGGACGTCTACTACCTTGGGGAGCTTGGGCTCGACGGCACCGTTCGGCCGGTGCGAGGCGTGCTTCCTGCCGCGCTCGGCGCCCGGGACGAGACGGCGAGGATGCTCGTCGTGCCTTGCGGGTGCGCGGCGGAAGCCTCTCTCGTCGATATCGACGTGCGCGAAGTCTGGCACCTGTCCCAGATCGCCGAAGAGCTCGGCCTCGAATGCGGGACCGCGCCCGAACCTGCCCGGCCGACGCTCCGCAAGGCGGGTCCGACACGGACGATTCCCGACCTTGCGGACGTTTACGGCCAGGAAGAGGCGAAGTTCGCCCTCGAGGTTGCGGCAGCCGGAGGCCACCACATGCTCATGACCGGTTCGCCCGGCGTCGGAAAGTCGATGCTTGCCGCTCGAATGCCCGGCATCCTTCCGCCGCTCGCTCACGAACACGCCGTCGAGGTAGCAGCCATTGCCTCCGCGCTCGGCGATTTCGACGGGACGCTGTCCACGGTCGCTCCCTTCACAGCTCCCCACCACACCGCCAGCGCCACCGCCCTTGTCGGCGGAGGACCGGTTCCCAGGCCGGGTGCGGCCTCGCGCGCCCACCGGGGCGTCCTCTTTCTCGACGAGCTCCCGGAGTTTTCCTCGCGTGCGCTCCAGGGGCTTCGCCAGCCGATGGAAAGCGGAACGGTGGAGATCCACCGGGCGCGCATGTCGCTGTCCTTCCCCGCGCGTTTCCAGCTTGTCGGGGCCGCCAACCCGTGCGCCTGCGGCAATCTCCTGGAAGGTCCTGGCCGCTGCACCTGTTCGGTGCGCCAGCGTCGCGACTACTATCGCAAGATCGGAGGGCCGATTTTCGACAGGATAGATATTTCCGTCGTCATGCGGCGGCTGCGGCGCTGCGAGCTTGCTGCTTCGGCGGCGGCAGAGGCGACGGCGACGGTAGCCGGGCGCGTTCGCGAGGCGCGCGAGAGGCAGAATCGCCGCTACGGGGCGGAGGCGTGGAGCCGGAATGCCGATGTTCCCGCAGCGATTCTACGCAGGGCGACGACCGTCCCCTCCCGCATCGACCGCATGCTTGACGCGGAGATGAACAGGGGAAACCTCACGATGCGCGGGACAGACAAGATTCTCAAGGTGGCATGGACGATTGCCGACCTCGCCGGCGAGGATGCTCCCGGAGCGGATGCCTTTCATCAGGCGCTCGTGTTCCGTTCGGCGACGGGGGTGCGGGCATGAGCGAACGGGAAGCGGCAATGGCCTTGACCCGTCTGGCCGAGGGAGAAGATACGCTGGCGGTGCGGCTCGTCGGAGAGCTCGGCTACGAAGGCGCCCTCGAGGCGGTTGCGGCGGTCGCCGCCGGCGGCGTCGCGCCGGACGGATACGGCAAGGCGATGGCCCGCTGGGCGCACCGGTACGATGAGGATGCGTTCGCCATGGACCGCGAGATGCTCGAAGGCCACGGCCTTGGCTTTACCTATCCGGGAGCGGAGGACTGGCCTGCGAGCCTCGCGATGCTCGGCGCCGTGGAGCCGCTTGGACTGTGGTACCTCGGCCCGCGCGGCCTGCTCGATGCTCCGACGGTCGCCGTTGTCGGTTCGCGCGACTGTACCGACTATGGCCGGGCCGTTGCCTACGATTTCGCCTTCGAGCTGGCCGACCGGGGCTGCTGCGTCGTGTCGGGAGGGGCCCTCGGAATCGATGCGGCGGCGCATGAGGGCGCGCTCGCGGCCGCGGGGGAGCACAGGAATGCGAGTACCGCCGTCGTTTTCGCCAACGGCCTCGGGCGCGTCTATCCGAAAGCGAATACTTCGCTGTTCGCGAGAATCGCGAATGCGGGCGGACTGTTCCTTTCGGAGTCTCCTCCCCACGCGGCACCGCACCGGCATCGGTTCCTGTCCCGCAACCGGATCATTGCCGCCTTGGGGGCTGCGACCGTCGTCGTGGAGGCACCCTACCGTTCCGGGGCTCTTTCCACGGCGCATCATGCGCTGACGACCGGGCGCGAGGTTCTTGCCGTGCCTGGGCCGCTCACGTCTCCCCATTCGGCCGGATGCCACCGGCTCCTTCGCGAGGGAGCCGTCTGCGCGAGCCGTGTCGAGGACGTGCTCGAGATGCTTCCCCCGCTGCCCGATTCTCGCGGATGCGCGGTTCGGGAGTCCTTGCCGATCGGCGTGGGCAACGGGGAGGACCCCCTTGCCGGAGATCCCCTTGCCGCGAGGGTCCGCGAGGGGCTTGCGCCGCGCAAGGGACGCACGGCAGGGGAGGTGGCGCGCGAAGCGGGAGTGGGCCTTCGCGAGGCGATGGCCGCTCTCGGGATGCTCGAGGCGCAGGGAGTGGCCGACCGTCGCGACGGGCTGTGGCGTCTGGCCCCGCGCACGTGACCGGTGCCGGAACGTTGCGCCGATTCCCGCCCCAGCCGTTTGCGCAGGCGAGAGAACCGGGGGTTGCAAAGGGGACGGACGGGTGCCGCATCGGGGACAGTCCCCAACGCGACACCCGGCGGCGGGTGCGCCCATTCGGAACAGCCCCGTCACGGCCGCCGCGAAGGACGCGCCGGAGTAGGCTGGGGGCATGGCAGGAGAGGTTCTCATCGACGACGTGCTCGACGCCTACGCCCGCGAGCTTTCGCTTCGGCGCGGGCTTTCCGGCCACACCGTCTCCGCCTATCTCGGCGAAGCGCGTTCCCTTCTCGAGTTCGTTGCCGGCCTTGCGCAGTGCGCTCCCGAAGATCCCCTCGACCTCTCCTCCCTCGAACTTGCCGATGTGCGCGCTTGGCTGGCCGATTTGCGGAAGCGGGGGCAGGCCCGTTCGTCGATAGCCCGCCATTGCGCGGCAATCAGGACCTTCTCCTCGTGGATGCACCGGTCGGGCCTGACGCGATCCGATGCGGCCGCCCGCCTCAAGGCGCCACGGGCCGACAACGCTCTGCCGCATGTTCTCACCCAGGACCAGGCGAGAACCCTCCTTGCCCATGCCCACGAACAGGCCAGGTCCGGCGGCGCGGTCGCCCTGCGCAACGCCGCAGCCCTCGAACTCATGTATGCTTCCGGCCTGCGAATCTCCGAACTGTGCGCGCTCGACGTCGCCTCCGTGCGTCCCGACGCTACCGTCCGCGTCATCGGAAAGGGCAGCAAGGAACGGATCGTGCCCTACGGAGTACCGGCGGCGCGGGCGCTGAGCGCCTATCTGCCGGCGCGCGAGGAGCTCAGGAAGAAGCCGACGCCGGCGCTGTTCCTGGGCGTTCGCGGAGGCAGAATCGATCCGCGGACCCTTCGCGATGTCGTCCATCGCCTTGCGGCGCAGGCGGGAGTTCCCGACATCACGCCGCACGACCTGCGCCATTCGACGGCGACCCACCTGCTGGAGGGGGGAGCGGACCTGCGTTCGGTCCAGGAGTTTCTTGGCCACTCGTCACTGGCGACGACGCAGCGGTATACGCATGTGAGCGCCGAGCGCCTTCGCGAGGCCTTCGCCCAGGCCCATCCGCGGGCGTAGCGCGGCTTGCTTCGCGCTATTCGAGCAGGCGGATTCGGCGGTCGTCCAGGAGGGAGAGGGGATCGAGGTATCCGTCGCGTCCGCGCTTGGCTCCCCAATGCAGGCAGTCGGCCTGCGCGCAGTGGCCGGGTTCGAGAATGCCGAGAGGCGTTCCCGCTTCGATACGCTCTCCCTTGCGCACAAGCGGGCTGACAGGTTCGTAGGTGGTTCGGATGCCGTCCTCATGCTGGATCGAGACGACCGGGCGGTCGTTGAGCATGGCCGCGTAGATGACCTCGCCGGTCCCTGCGGCAAGAACCGTGGCTCCGGCGTCGAGGGAGAGGTCGACGCCACGATGCCCGGAAAGCCATCGCTGTTCGGGAAGGTCGAAGCTGCGAAGGACGCGCGTTTCGGTTCCCGTCGGCCATGCGTAGTCTCCGCGCCGTGCCGGTGCCGAGATGGAGTTCCGTACGTCTGCCAGGAATCGGGGCGAGGGCTCCAGGGCGAGCGCGAAGTCGGAGGGAGGGTCGGGGAAGGCTGCCGATTCGGCGACGGAGCGCGCCGGAGAGCCATGCGCGGCGTCGGCGGACTGGACGGACAGGGGCAGGAGCGCGGCGAGAAGGGCGGCGGACAAGCAGGCGAAAACACTCATGGAACGAGCCTTTCAGAGTGCGGGGCGGAAGGGAAGAAGGCATTGAAGGTTGTGGACGGGCCTGGCGCGAAGGCGCATTGTGGATACGGGTACGCCCGGGCGGCGCGGAGCGTTCCGGGCGAGGCTTCGGAAGGCAGGCGAGCCTTCTGCCGGTGCATGTGGCGGATCTGCCGAGCCGCGAACGTGGGCGGGCGGCGGCTGGGGAACCCGGTCCGGCACCGCGACTGGCGTTGCCGGGACCGCTCCGGGATGGCGACTGTGGACAAGGTTTGCCCTTGGTGGCGAAGGCCACCTGCCGCAGGCCGGCGCATACGGGCCGAATAGGCGGCGGCGTGGCTAGAATTGCAGGGCAGTCGGCTCGCGCCGTCTGACTTCGCGCATCCAGACCGTCCGTTCCGGGCCGTGGCCGCGTCGGTCCCCTCGGGGAAACGGCCACGTGGATGCCAGGGCCGTACGGCATTCCCGCCGGGCGGCATCAAACCGGAAGGCACAGGCGAAGCCTTGTGCCGAAACAGAAGGAAGCATGATGGAAAACAAGACCGTCGTCACCATGAGCGAACTGCTCAAGGCCGGCGTCCACTTCGGTCACCAGACCCGCCGCTGGAACCCGAAGATGAAGCGCTACATCCTCACCGATCGCAACTCGATCTACATCATCGACCTGCGCAAGACGCTCGCCGAGATCGACAAGACCTACGATTTCGTCAAGGAAACCGTTGCCCACGGAGGCAACGTCCTCTTCGTCGGCACGAAGAAGCAAGCCCAGGAAGTCGTCAAGGAACAGGCCGAGCGCGTCGGCATGCCCTACGTGAACCAGCGCTGGCTCGGCGGCATGCTCACGAACTTCTCCACCGTTTCCGGCCGCCTTCAGCGCATGAGGGAACTCGAGCAGGTGGACTTCGACGACGTCGCTTCCTCCGGTCGCACCAAGAAGGAACTGCTCATGATGAGCCGCGAGAAGGACAAGCTCACGCGCACCCTCGGCGGAATCCGCAACATGTCGAAGGTTCCTTCGGCCGTGTGGATCGTCGACACCAACAAGGAGCACCTGGCCGTCCAGGAAGCCCAGAAGCTCAACATTCCCGTCGTCGCCATCCTCGACACCAACTGCGATCCCGACGATGTGACCTTCCCGATTCCGGGCAATGACGATTCCATCGGGGCTGTCGAGCTTCTTACCCGCGTCATTGCCGACGCCGTTGCCGAAGGCCTCGTCGCCCGCGGCAAGGCCGCCGCCGGCACCGATGCCGTCGACGACATGCCCGAGTGGGAGCGCGAGCTTCTCGCCGCCGGCTCGGACGAGGCTCCCGCCGAAGAAGCCGCGACGGAGGAAGCGTCCACCGGGCAGGCAACCGCCGAGGAAGCCGCCGAAAAGCCCAAGGCCGACGAGGCTACCGAGGCCGAGCAGGCCTGAGTCCCGACCTTCACAGATCAGGAGAAGAAACATGGCAAACTTTACTGTCGCTGACATCAAGGCGCTTCGCGAGAAGACCGGCGCCGGCATGATGGACGTCAAGAAGGCTCTCACGGAGGCCGAGGGCGATACCGCCAAGGCCGAGGAGATCCTCCGGATCAAGGGCGCGAAGACGGCCGCCAAGCGCGCCGATCGTGCCGCCTCCGACGGCATCGTCGTCTCG
>CACYEE010000103.1 GCA_902773415.1 uncultured Actinomyces sp. | reverse complement strand
GGGGCTGTGCCTCTTCCTGCGCCGCGACCTGGAGCCGCTCGCCGAGGAGCGCCCCGCCGTCTTCAGCGAGGCGGCCCTCCGCAATCCCGAACAGGGCGCCGTGTTGGGGTGCGCGCAAAAGTGGACAGTTGCCGTGCGCGCAAAAGTGGACACCGTGCGCGCAAAAGTGGACGGGGCCGGAGGGGGCGGCGAGGTGACTGCGGTGCAGGCGGCGTCGCAGCGCGGCGTCGCAGCGCGGCGCGCCCGTCACCGGGCCGGGTGAGCGGCCCCGAAGGGGCGGCGCGGAGCGCCGAGCGAACCCGGCCCGGTGACGGGCGCGAGGCAACCGGCGGCCAGCGGTGGCACCATTGCCCGCCGCCATGAGCAAACAACTGAAAACAAGACTCTCCTCGGACGTGGTGGCCCTCGTCCTCGCAAAGTTCAACGCCCGCGAAATCTCGGCCGACGAGGCATGCGTCCGACTCGGCGTCGGCAGGTCGCGGCTCTACGCCCTGAGAACGAGGTGGCTGCGCAACGGCGCCCACTTCCAACTCGGAACCTCCGGCGGCGACACCACGGGCGGATGGCCCGAATCGGCCGAGGCCATCGCCGAGCGGCTCGTCATCCAGGCCTCCCACCAGGGCGGGGAGCCGGTCAACTACGCCCTGATCGCCGACTGCATCCTGTGCGAGACAGGCATCCGCAAGAGCCGCACCGCCGTCATGCGGCACTGCCGCCAGATGTGGCCCCTGCTGTGCCTGGCCCCGAAGCCCCACAGGCCCGTGAAGCGCTGGTCCATGGCATGCGCCGGGGCCCTCTGGCAGGTGGACTCGACGCCCGTGCACCTGTTCGGGGAGGACGGCGAAATGCAGCACCTGATCGCCATCGTGGACGACGCGACGCGGGAAATCCTCTGCGTGCTTCTCGTCGAGTCCGACTCCGTGCTCTCCGAAATGTCGGCCTTCCGCGCGGCGGTCGCCGTCCACGGTCTGCCGTCGGCCGTCTACACCGACGGGTTCACCATCTTCGGGCACGAGGGCCAGGACATCCGCACGGCCTACGGGCGGATGTGCGCGGCGCTGTGCGTGGCGCACATCGTCGCCCCGACGCCGCAGGCCAAGGGCAAGATCGAGCGGCACATGAGGACGCTGCAGCACCGTGTGCGGGCCCTCGTGCTCGACGCCATCGCCTCGGCCGGCGTGACGGACCTCGAGGGCGCGGCGCCCGTCGTCGCCCGGCATGTCGCCTTCTGGAACGCGCACCACGTCAACCGCACGACGGGGCTGACGCCGCGCCAGGCCTACGAGCGGTGCGTCTCCGAGAGGAAGACGGAGTACCGGCCCGCGCCGTCCCCGGCGCTGATGGACCTGTTCCTGGCGCGGCACGAGCAACGGGCCGTCACGGGCGGGAACCGCATCCAGTACAGGGGCCGGACGTTCGAGATCGGGCCGACGGCCCGCAAGCGCGTCTGGCTGGTCATACAGTCGGACGTGTTCCACGTGGTCGAGGAAGACCCCCTCGCCCATCGCGACAGGTGGCCTCTGAAGCTCGGGACGTTCCGCCTGTAGGCCCGTCGTCCACTTTTGCGCGCACACAAAAGTGTCCACTTTTGCGCGCACACACACGTTTTTCGCGTTTCCGGCAATCTCCAGACTTACAAACCTTTGCAAATGCACGTTTTGTCTGTCCACTTTTGCGCGCACACAAAATTCCACTTTTGCGCGCATGCCAACAGGTGTGAAAATGCCGCTTGACATTCTGTATCATTTGTTCTATTGTTCGGGGGCACGGGCGGGTGACGCCCGCTCTGGACTCCACGCATGAGATCGAAGACCAAATTCAAGAAACCGCCGTTTACGGTGGACCGCTCGCGATACGGCGATCTGGCCGAGCAGATCGCGGCGGGGCTGCGCACCGCGATCGAGACGGGCTACTACAAGCCGGGCGACGTGCTGCCGCCGGTGCGCGAACTCGGAGAAATCCTCGGCGTCAGCATGGGCATCGCCGTCCAGGCCGTGTCGATGATCCGGGATGAAAGCCTCATCAGCCCGCGCCCGCGCGTCGGCAGCGTCGTCTGCGCGCCGGACCGCCCGCTGTGGAAGGG
>CACYEE010000102.1 GCA_902773415.1 uncultured Actinomyces sp. | reverse complement strand
GGTGTCGAAGGACGGAAAGACGGTCACGGTCGCGGCGGACATGTCCAAGGAGGCCGGAACGGCGCTGTACGGTGCCTTCGATGCAAGGAGCAAGGGCGAGGACGGAATGTCTTATGATGTGGAAGGTTCCTTCCTGCTGACACCGTCGTTCCCGGGCATGGTCTCCGGCATTGCGGTGTCGGGCCCGGCGAAAGTGAACGCACGGTCCGCAATCCAGCTACAGGCCGCGGTCACGCCGGCCAACGCCGCGAACAAGGCCGTGACGTGGAAGTCCTCGGACACGAAGATTGCGACGGTGGACGCCAACGGAAAGGTGACGGGCGTCAAGGCCGGAACCGTGACCATCACTGCCACGGCGAAGGACGGGTCGAACGTGTCCGGTTCGCTCAAAGTGACGGTGACGCAGCCGGCGGCGGCGGGGCCTGCTTCGTTCAGGGATGTGCCGGTTGGCCATCCGTTTGTGAAGGATATTGCGTGGCTGTCGCAGCGCGGGATTACGACAGGGTGGGCCGATGGCACGTTCCGTCCCCGGGAGTCGGTGTCCCGAGCGGCCTTTGCGGCCTTCCTGTACCGCATGGCCGGATGTCCGGCCTATACGCCGTCGAAGGCGTCGCCGTTCCCTGATGTGAAGGTGACCCATCCGTTCTACAAGGAGATTTCGTGGATGGCTGCGAAGGGCGTGACGACGGGGTATCAGGATGGGACGTTCCGGCCGGAAGCGAAGATTCATCGCGATGCGCTGTCGACGTTCCTGTACCGGTTTGCGGGCAATCCGAAGTTTGCCGTCTCGAAGTCGTTTAATGATACGGCGAGGTCGGAACATCGGACTGCGATTGACTGGTTCGCGTCGACGGGGATTTCGACGGGGTGGTCGGACGGGACGTTCCGGCCACATGAGGAGACCGAGCGCGGCGCGATCGCGGCCTTCCTGCATCGTTTCTCCGACAAGGGCATTTCGATTGCCGTGAGGTGAACCGGAAGCGGGCACGGCCTCTCGCAACCCCGGTGCCGGGATTCGTCCTGGTGCCGGGGCTTGCCTTTCCGGGGCCGTCTCGCAAGGATTCGGCGTGGCGTTCCAAGCGTATCAATGGGGTCAGACCCCTTTGATACGCCGGATCGGGGACAGTCCCCTTTTGTGCGGGCTTGCCCGCGCGAAACCGGAGCGAGGAAGCCGGGGCCGGCAGGCTGCGTCTGCCTGCGGCGGCTTCCGTGGCCTCGGGCATGAATGCGGGCATTTCATGCCTCTCGGCCCGCCTCGCTGCGAGAGGAAACAAAGCGACCGGACACGCTCTCCTCTCACCCGCAGCGACATCGCGGTGTTCCTTCACCGATACGACGCGAACGGCTACGACGACGCGGCACTCCGGCGGCCTCAAGGTGGGCGCGAAGCCGGGTGTCGTTGTCGAGATCGCGCCATTCGACGTGCCGGAGGCGATAGCCTGCTTCCTCGATGGCGAGGTTCCGTTTGCGCTCGGCAAGAATCCTGCGGTTGGCGTCCGGGCCGAGGAACTTGAGGTCCCCGTCGACTTCGACGACGATCCGTTCCCTGGGCCAGAGAAAGTCGGCCCAGCGTTCGCCGGCGAACGTCGAAATCGGAACCTGCTGCTCGGGGGAGGCGAATCCGAGCCTTCGCACGGCGAGGAGGAAACGGCTTTCGGCGGGCGAATCGCACAGGGGACTGGCGAGGCCGAGCCTTCGCAGCGCTCGCGTGCGCCCGGTGTGCGGGCCGAGACTGTCGAGAATCGCGCGCGTGCGCCCGCTGATGTCCTCCCATCGGCGCATGGTGGCTTCCTTGAGCAGGGTGCTCCTGTAGCCCCCTGCCATTCCTTCGAGGTGGGCGAACAGCGAATTCATGGCGACGACCGCTTCCTCGTCATCGGCGGCGAAGCGGGCGATATCGGTGAGCGTCGTGACGATTGCGGTGTGCCGCAGGCCTGAGGCCCGGTCCCGTTCGCCGGTTCCGTGGGGGAATGCTGGCTTGCGGATGACGAGGCGGAGGGAAGAGTCGGGGCCAAATCGTGCGCGCGATTGCGTGGCCGGGGTTCGGTAGGCGTCGATGCTGGCGGGCGTGCGCAGGAGGGGGACGCCGTGCAGGAAGGCGCTTGCGAGGCCGGTGAAGAGGAGATCGGATCCCGAGCTTCGGTTGGCGGCGAGAATCGCGGCGAGGTAGGCGTGGTCGGCGAGTTCCCAGGGTCTGGGGTCGGGTTTGGGCAGGGGAGAGGCAAGGATGCCGCATCCGGCGCGAAAGTATCCTTTGGCGCGCAGCCTGCGGCGCTGGCGGCCGGAGAGTTTTCCGGTATGTCGAAGAATGGGCATCGGTGAGCGGGTGTCCATGTCTTGATTGTGTCACGGCGACGTGGAAGGAGGAACGATGATAGCGGAAAACGGAACGTTTTCGGCGGAAATTGTTCCGTTTTGCGCTTCCAT
>CACYEE010000101.1 GCA_902773415.1 uncultured Actinomyces sp. | reverse complement strand
GTCGTCGCCTCGGTCTTGAAGCCAGGATCCGCAAAGGGTGCCTGGAAGCGACGGCAGACTCCGGCAGCGCTTTCCCCTTTTCTCGTTCTCGTGCCGTTTACTGGAGGCGATGCGCCCGGAATCGTCGATCACGTTGTGCAGGTGGATGTGGGCTGAAGGGCGTGGCTCCTTTCCGGCGCGCTTCTCTTATGGCGGCTTTGGCCTTGGGCAATCCGCGTTCGCGAATTGCCCGTCCTCTGCCGTCGGGTATTCCCGGGCGGCTTTCCGGTTCGGTCGGGGCATCTTGTGACTGTGCGCGGTCCCGTCCTCAAGGACGGCACGAACCATGCGCTTGCGCCCCTGGACAGCCGACGGGGCGTGGGAACGAGCCATCGGAAACCCCCGTATTCTCTGGCATGTCTAACACGCACCAGTACCGAAGGCCTCCCTCAACTCCACACAAACCCCACAACCTACATCAAATACACAACTAGGCAGTGCGCCGGCGGCTCGTGATCCACGAGCATTCCCAGCAATGGCCTACTTGGGCAGATAGCGGTTTTTCGCTGCCGTCCCGTAGACTGGTGAAGGTTCATGAGAACGTCGTTCTATCGTGAAAGGAACCCTGTGGCAGCAAGCACCAAAGCCGAGATGGCGCAGATCGCCCCCGCACACACCGACGCCGCGCGCATCCGCAACTTCTGCATCATCGCCCATATCGACCACGGCAAGTCGACTCTCGCAGACCGCATGCTCCAGCTCACCGGCATCGTCGAGGCACGCGACATGCGCGACCAGTACCTCGACCGGATGGACATCGAGCGTGAACGTGGCATCACCATCAAGTCCCAGGCGGTGCGCCTGCCCTGGACGGTCGACGGGGAGCCCTACGCCCTGAACTTGATCGACACGCCGGGCCACGTCGACTTCTCCTACGAGGTCAACCGTTCCCTTGCCGCCTGCGAAGGCGCGATTCTGCTTGTCGACGCCACCCAGGGAATCGAGGCCCAAACCTTGGCCAACCTCTACATGGCCCTCGAAAACGACCTTGCCATCATCCCGGTCCTCAACAAGATCGACCTGCCCTCGGCCAATCCGGAAGGCGTTGCCGAGGAAGTCGCGTCGCTTCTGGGAATCGAGCCGTCGGAATGCCTGGCGGTCTCGGGCAAGACCGGCGCGGGAGTCGGGGAGCTGCTTGACCGGATCGTGGGCGAAGTGCCGCCGCCCGTCGGCGAGCTTGAGGCCCCCACGCGCGCGATGATTTTCGACTCCGTCTACGACACGTACAGGGGAGTGGTGACCTACGTTCGCGTTGTCGACGGGCGTCTGCGCCCGCGCGACCGCATCCAGATGATGTCCACTGGCGCCGTGCATGAGCTCCTTGAAATCGGCGTCATCTCGCCCGAGCCGACGCCCTCGGACGGGCTTGCCGCCGGCGAGGTCGGCTACCTCATCACCGGCGTCAAGGACGTTCGCCAATCCCGCGTCGGCGACACGGCGACGTTGCAGCGCGAACCCGCCTCCGAGCCGCTCGACGGCTACCAGGACCCGAAGGCGATGGTCTTTTCCGGAATCTACCCGATCGACGGCTCGGACTATCCCGACCTGCGCGACGCTCTCGACAAGCTCAAGCTCAACGATGCGGCGCTGTCCTACGAGCCCGAGAATTCCGTGGCCCTCGGTTTCGGCTTCCGCTGCGGATTCCTCGGCATGCTGCATCTCGAAATCATTCGCGAACGCCTCGAACGCGAATTCGACCTCGATATCATCGCGACCGCCCCGTCCGTCGTCTATCGCGTGCTCGACGAATCCGGCGAGGAAATCGTGGTCACGAACCCATCCGAATATCCGGACGGAAAGGTCGCGGCCGTCTTCGAGCCGACCGTCAAGGCGACGATTCTCACCCCAAAGGACTATGTGGGCACGCTCATGGAGCTGTGCCAGCAGCGCCGCGGCATCATGCAGGGCATGGACTATCTCTCTTCCGAGCGCGTCGAGCTGCACTACATCCTGCCTCTGGCCGAGATTGTCACCGACTTCTTCGACCAGCTCAAGTCGCGCACCAAGGGCTATGCTTCCCTCGACTACGAGGCCGACGAGGAAATGGAAGCCGATCTCGTCAAGGTCGACCTCCTCCTCAACCATGAGAAGGTCGACGCCTTCTCCGCCATCGTCCACAAGGACAAGGCCTACGGGTACGGCATGGAGATGACGAAGAAGCTCAAGAAGCTCATCCCGCGCCAGCAGTTCGAGATTCCCGTCCAGGCCGCCGTCGGGCAGAGGATCATCGCCCGCGAAACCATCAAGGCCGTGCGCAAGGACGTTCTGGCCAAGTGCTATGGCGGCGACATCACGCGAAAGCGCAAGCTGCTCGAGAAGCAGAAGGAGGGCAAGAAGCGCATGAAGTCCATCGGGCGCGTGGACGTGCCGCAGGAAGCCTTCGTCGCCGCCCTTACCAGCGATTCGGAGGGCGGGAAGTAGAAAGTCCGCAAGGCGAAGGCGACCGCCGGCGTGGAATC
>CACYEE010000100.1 GCA_902773415.1 uncultured Actinomyces sp. | reverse complement strand
GCGAGTCCGGATTCGACATGCACGGCCAGAACACGCATGGATCCATGCCCAAGAAACCCCGCACAAGACCACTCAACCAGTCGAGACCCTTGTTGCCCGCGTGCGTGCCGGAACTCCAACTGGGCGCAGCTGGTGCTATCGGCCAGGACGTGCCATCCGCACAACTTTCGTTGTGCGGCACTTTGGCGACGCTGGCGCAGTCGGAATGCCGCAGAACCCAAGTTGTGCACGCATAGCGGTTGAGGCTCGGGAAACCCGGGAACGAGGACGGTGGCGAAAGGGCCTCGGGGCCAAGCGCAAGCGCTCTCACAGCGGCCATCCGGTCCAAAGCCGGCCTGCACGGGTATCATGGGGAACTGTTCGCAGGGAAAGGGGCGTCGAAAGCGCCTGCCGAGCGCATGGGCGCCGGAGCGGATAGGCGCATGCAAGGGCGTCTGAACAACCGAACCGTGCGCGCCGTCGTATGCGCGCACGCGATATGAAGGAGACCATAGTGTCCGAACTGATGATCGACGGCGTCAAGCGGGCCGTCACCGAATCGACAACCGGCCTCGACTTCTACGCCAGGCAGCGCAACGTCGTCGCCCTGCGTGTCGACGGCGAGCTGAAGGACCTGTCCACCGACCTCGCAACGCTTCCCGACGACGCCACCGTCGAAGGAGTGGACATCAACGAGCCTGACGGCCTCGACATTCTGCGCCACAGTGCGACGCATGTCATGGCCCAGGCCGTCCAGGAGGTCTTCCCGGACGTCAACCTCGGCATCGGTCCCTTCATCGCCGACGGCTTCTACTACGATTTCGGCAACATCGACGCCGTCACTCCCGAGCTCCTTAAGGACCTCGCCAAGCGAATGAAGCGAATCGTCAAGGAAGGCCAGACCTTCCGCCGCCGCGAGGTTACCGAGGCGGAGGCCCGCGAAGAGCTCAAGGACCAGCCCTTCAAGCTCGAACTCGTCGAATCCAAGGGCGCCGGCACCGAATCCGCCTCCGTCGAGGTGGGTGCCGGACAGCTGACCATGTACGACAACGTCCGTCGCGACGGCACCGTCGCATGGAAGGACCTGTGCCGTGGCCCGCACCTGCCCTCCACCAGGCTCATCGGCAACGGATTTGCGCTCACGAAGGCCTCGGCCGCCTACTGGAAGGGCGACCAGTCCCGCGACCACCTCCAGCGCATCTACGGCACGGCCTGGCCGACCAAGGACGAGCTCGTCGCCTACCAGGAGCGCATCAAGGAAGCCGAAAAGCGCGACCACCGTCGCCTGGGTGCGGAGCTTGACCTCTTTTCCTTCCCGGAGGAGATCGGTCCCGGCCTCGTCGTCTTCCACCCCAAGGGCGGCATCCTGCGCCACGTCGTGGAGGACTACGTCATCGAGGCCCACAAGAAGGCCGGCTTCGACTTCGTCCACACGCCCGAGATCACCAAGTCGGGACTCTTCCACACCTCGGGCCATCTTCCCTACTATGCGGACACGATGTTCCCGCCGATGGCCGTCGACGAGGAGCGCGACGCCGAGGGCAACATCACGAAGGCGGCCCAGGAGTACTACATCAAGGCAATGAACTGCCCGATGCACAACCTCATCTTCCGTTCGCGCGGCCGCTCCTACCGCGAGCTGCCGCTGCGCTTCTTCGAGATGGGCCGCGACTACCGCTACGAGAAGTCCGGCGTCGTGCACGGCCTGACGCGCATGCGCGGCTTCACCCAGGACGACTCGCACACCTACTGCACGCCCGAGCAGGCGAAGGACGAGATCGTCATGCTCATCGGCTTCTTCCTGTCCGTGCTGCGCGATTTCGGCCTGACCGACTTCTACCTCGAGCTGTCCACGCGCGACGAGGACGGCAAGAAGAAGGACAAGTTCATCGGTTCGGACGCCGACTGGGAGGCGGCGACGAACATTCTGCGCGAGGCCTGCAAGGCGACCGGCCTCGACACCGTGGCCGATCCGGGCGGAGCAGCCTTCTACGGCCCGAAGGTGTCCGTGCAGGTCAAGGACGCCATCGGCCGCACGTGGCAGATGTCCACGGTGCAGTACGACTTCAACCAGCCCGAGCGTTTCGGTCTCGAATACACCGCGCCCGACGGCTCCCGCCAGCGTCCGGTCATGATCCATTCGGCCAAGCTCGGCTCGGTCGAGCGTTTCATCGGCGTGCTCGTCGAGCATTACGCGGGTGCCTTCCCGGCGTGGCTCGCCCCGGTCCAGGCGCGCCTGCTGCCCGTCTCCGACGGCCAGCTCGGCTACGTGGACGAGATTGCCGCGAAGCTCCGCGAGGCGGGCGTTCGCGTGGAAGTGGACCGTTCGGACGACCGCTTCGGGAAGAAGATCCGCAACAGCGCGAAGGACAGGATCCCCTTCACGCTTATCGTGGGCCCCGAGGATGCGGGCAACGGCGCGGTCTCCTTCCGTTATCGCGACGGCCACCAGGAAAACGGGGTGGCAATCGACGCCGCCATTGCCCACATCCTCGATGTCATTGCGCGGCGCGAGAACGATCCGGCCGGCGAGCGGATGACCCCGGTCGAGTAGGGGAAAGGATGCTGAGCCGAACCGGGCGGCCCCTCGCCCGCAAGCTATTCGGACCGATCGCGAAAGCAGCGGTCAAGGCCGGGATTTCGGCCGACGCAATCACGATTGCGGGAACGGCCGCATCGTGCGCGCTTGCCTTGACGCTCGTTCCCG
>CACYEE010000099.1 GCA_902773415.1 uncultured Actinomyces sp. | reverse complement strand
GCGCATATGCTCTAAGGATTCTCCCGTTTGGGGACGGGCCCCAATCTGGAGAATCCTCCCGTTTGGGGCCCGTCCCCAAACGGGAGACGCGGGCTTTCTCCGTGCAACACCGAAAGCGGGGTGTTTGGCCGTTTGACCAAACACCCCGCCCCTTTGCGTCGCGGAAATCCGCACCCGGGAAACGCGACGCCCAAGCAATGCGATGCCCGGAAACGTGCGCCAGGCAGACAGCCCCGATGCCGCGCTCCCTTACCCCTTGTCGATGTCGTTCTTGAAGCGCCGGCCCGTTTTGGGGTCGACGATGCCGCCGGCCTTCGAACCAGGCCGGAAGTAGAGCCAGAGACACGCGAGGAAAATGGCGCCGTAGACGACTGCGGCGATGACGGGGAAGGGCTGATCGGGATGCTTGAGCCAGCGCGAACCGCCGGCGACGAGGCCGAAAGGCAGGGGGATGAGCAGGCAGCCGACAATCTTGAGCAGGAACGAGTGAAGCGGGCCGCGGTCCTTCGAATCGGAAATCGGATCGAACGGGGCGTCGGAGCTCATGGTTCCTCCTTGTGGTTGCGTTGCGCGGAATGCAGCGTGTCGTGAGCGGCTGCGGGGCGACGTTGCCGCGTACCGCACAGTCTACTCTGGACCTCGCCTTTGCGCTGGTGCGTGGCAGGCGGGTTCGGCCTGCGGCCGCATTCGCGCCCCGGTGCCGCAAGGGGGACAAACTGGCGTCGCTTTGGGGGACAGTCCCGTTACGTTGTTAGCGCTGCGGTTGTTGTCTGTTGTGGGTGGCGATTACGGTGTCGCATGCCTGGCCCGGCATGCGACGTGGCGGACGGTCCCTGTCCGCGCTTGGCGCGTAGGACGTTTTCGGTGTTGCCGCCTTTCCGACAAGCGGAAGCACCGCGCGGGCCTGCCCGCGCACGACCGGAGCGAGGCAGCTGCGAGAAGGAGCGAAAAGACCGAACACGGCCCCTCTGCGGCATCCGGGCATGGGTACGCCACCGCGGCGATACGTATCGCAGGGGTCTGACCCCATTGATACGAACCTACGACAGCCCCCGCTCGGCGAGAAGCATGTCGCGCATCTTCTTGCGTTCGGGCTTGCCGATGAGCGAATGGGGAATCTCGGGCACGAAGACGACCTCGCGCGGCAGCGCATAGTGCGGCAGCTTCTCTTCGAGCCGTTCGCGCAGCAATTCCACCGTCAGCGGAGCGACAACGACGTCGCCCCCGTCCACGCCTTCGACAATTTCCGTGGCCGCATCCCCGACGCCGGCAATCACGGCAACCACGCTCTCGCCGCGTTCGGCGTCGGGCAGGCCCACGGCCACGACGTCCTCGACCTCGGCCACGGCCCGGATCGCCTCTTCCACTTCGGAGGGGAAGACGTTGAACCCGGAGCAGATGATGAGGTCCTTGGAGCGGTCGACGAGGTAGACGAAGCCGTCGTCGGACCGGCAGATGTCGCCGGTGCGCAGCCAACCGTCCACGAAAGCCGCCTCGGTTTCTTCGGGGGCGTCGAGATAGCCGTCGAAGACCTGGGGTCCGCGCACGAGCAGTTCGCCGGTTTCCCCTTCGGGCACGTCCGCCGTCGGGTCGTCGACCGAGACGATGCGCACCTCGGTGGAGGGAAAGGGCAGGCCGAGGCAGCCGTGGCGGCGCTGCGGGGAGAGCGGGGAGCCGCACACCGTCGGCGAGGTTTCGCTCATGCCGTAGCCTTCGATGATGAAATGCCTGGTGGCGGCTTCCCACAGGCTTGAGATTTCTTCGGAGAGCGCCATGCCCCCGCAGATCGAGTATTTGATGGAAGTGATGTCGATCTTGCGGGCGATTGCGCCCTTCGCGAGGCGGTCGAACATGGGCGGCACGCCGACGAAGAAGGTGACGGGGCGGCGCTTGTGGGCGTCGAGGGCAAGGTCGACGTCGAAGCCGGGGAGCACGATCTGCGTGGCTCCGATGCCGACGGCGCAGCAGAGGAAGAAGGTCATGCCGAAGGCGTGGAAGTAGGGCAGGAGGGAATAGAAGGTTTCGGATCCGCGGTCGAGCTCGAAGACCCAGAAGAGGTTCTGGTTGACGTTGGCGCGCAGGTTCGCATGGGTCAGCGGCACGGATTTCGGCACGCCGTTGGTGCCGGAGGAGTGGAGGATCACGGCGACGTCGGCGCCCTTCGCGCCGGGGATTTCCGCGGGCCCGGTGGCAAGCAGCCCGGCAATGCGGCCAGCGAAGGCTTGGGCCCGGGCTCCGGCGCGGGCAGCGGCAAGTTCTCGCATCCCGGTCAAGCGCTTGCCGCGACGCTTGGCACCCGGCCCTGCACCCTTGCCGCGCGCGGTCGCGGCTTCGGCAAGGCGGGCCGTGGCGGCTTCGAGGTCGACGGGGAACATGCGGGGCAGGCCGGTTCCGCGCACGGGGCTGGCAGCGGCGAGGGCGTCGTCGAAGGAGGCGGAGCCTTCGGGCGCTTCGCCTTCGAGCTTGTCGACGGATTCGCGGGCCTTTTTGACGGGAAACTTGAGCGCGGCCTTCATTTTGGCCGGCATCATGCGGGTGAGGGAGACGGCGAGGATGTCTTCGGGCGCGAAGCCGGCCTCGACCATCGTGCCGGCCACCTTTTCCCAGGCGACGGCGACGGTGCCCTTGTGGCGGGCGGCCTGGCCGGCGATCTGTCCTGCGGGGGCGAGCGGGTTGTGTTCGGCGACGACGGCTCCGATGCGCATGGCCCCGTAGAAGGCGATGAAGTGCTGCGGGCAGTTCGGCATGGCGAAGGCGACGACGTCGCCCTTCTTCACGCCGGCGTCGAGGAGGACCTGGGCGGCCTTGAGGGACAGGCCGAGGACTTCGCGGTAGGTCCATTCGGCACCGAAATAGTCGATGGCGACGACCTCGGGGTAGGCCTCGGCGGCGTGGGCAAGCAGCTCGAAGACGGAGGCGTCGGGCTGGGGAATCTCGAAGGGGACGCCTTCCGGGTAGTTGCCGTGGGCGGCTTCGGTAATCGGCGTGTACTGCTTGGGCACGGGAGCCTCCTTGGTGGCCGGGAGCGACGCCTGAGCGGCCGCGTGGCATTGTTCGTGGCGACGGCGGGG
>CACYEE010000098.1 GCA_902773415.1 uncultured Actinomyces sp. | reverse complement strand
TGGGGTCGGGGTTCTTCGTGGTTGGAGGTGTCTAACGTTTCCGATCGGGAAGATTCCGGTCGTGTCTGGTTGCATTCCGTTCTCTTTTGTCCGTCCCGATCTGGGTGCGTTCCGTGGTCTGGACTTGCCGGGCTTGAACGTCGAGGGAATGCGGCACGACCCGCCGAGGAAACGGCAAGCCTGCCACTGTGGCGCCGGCCTGCCGCGCCGAACCATGCCGGTCCGACGCCGTTTGTCGTGTTTGCGGAACCGAAGCAACGGCAGGCGTCCCCGCGCCCGCACTGGCCCGCACGCATCGGGGACGGGGTTGTTTTCGTGCACACGGACGACAACAAACCCCGTCCCGAATCGTTCACGTGAACAGGCAACGCTCGATGATGTCCTTGCCGCGCAGCCGCGCGACCCACTCGGCCGGAATCGTGTCGAACCCGTACGGCTCCCCGGCCAGCGCGCCGGCCACGGCCGCCGTCGTATCCGTTCCCCGCCGAGGTTGACAGCCGCAAGCACGCAGTCTCGGCAGGTCCGCGTCGTTGCCACGCGCCACAGCGCCGCCGCATACGTGTGCGTGACGAAATCACCCGATGCCGGCTCTTCGCCGGCCAGGGCCGCACGCTCAAGCTCGGCGTCGAGCGCAGCGCGGTCCCGCAACAGATGCACGAAGTCGACGCAGGCCTCGGTGGAGATTTCGTGGGCGTGCGTGATGGCGGAGACGGCGCGAATCTCGTCGTCGCTCGCATCGACGTAGGCCAGGGGCGCGATCCGCATGAGCGACCCGTTGCCGTTGTCCTGCTCTCCCGCGCGGCCCGCGCCCGACGCAAGCGCGCGCGACGTCGCAATGCCGATGTCGAACACTCCGTCGACGGTGCAGGCGCCTTCCTTTCTCCACGCACGGAACCGGCTCAGCATGCCCACGGTATCGACGCGCCCGCATACGCGCAGGGAATCGCAGGTGGCAAGCGCCATCGAGGTGTCGTCGGACCAGGTTCCCGCCGGCTGCGAATGCGTGCCGAAACCTTCCATCCCCTCGCACCGGAAACTTCCGCGCTCGCGAAACTCGAAGGGCACGCCCAGCGCGTCGCCCGCCGCCTGCCCGCAAATCGCGTCCCCCACGCCCATCGCCTGCTCCTTTCCCATGCAACGTTGCGGCGCATTTTCCCGAATTTCACGGCACGGCAGACCCGAACAGGCCGATCCGCCCCGTTCGGGCGTCGACACGGCAGCGAGGCCTCCGCCCCGCGCCTGCCAGCGCACGCGGCACACGCAGGCGCGCCCAAACCGCTTGCGCTCGGCCTTCCCGCGGGTGTATTAGGCATCCAAAACCCCGACAACAGGAGGTCCCGATGGACACGCGCCACAGATCCGACAGCATGACGGCCCTTGTCGCCGCCTTCGCCCGCGCCCACCACGCGCGCCACAGCGCCAGCCCCGTTTTCGACGATTCCGTAGCGCGCCTGCTTCTTGCCGACGAGGAATACGCGAGTATCTTCCGCTCGATGGCCGACGGCATCTCCTACTTCGCGCCAGGGTTCGACGGCAGCGCCGAAGATGCGGTACGCCTGGCGGTCGAACGCCAGCTTGCCCCGCCGGTCCTGGCCCGCAGCGCCTTCGCCGAGCGGGCAGCCGACGCCGCCATTGCCGCCGGCTGCCGGCAGATTCTCGTTTTCGCCTGCGGATACGACACCTTCTCCCTGCGCACGCCCGACACCCGCCTCGCAGTTTTCGAGCTCGACAGGCCCGGCATCATCGCAGACCGCCGCAGCCGAATCGAACGGGCAGGCCTCAAGGCGGCATGTGCCGTCGCCTCGGTCGGCTGCGACCTGCGCGAGTCCGGGTGGCCGCAGGCGCTCGCCGAAGCCGGATACGACGCGGAAAGCCCCGCCTTCGCGAGCCTTCTCGGACTCGTCTACTATCTGCCTCGCGCAGCCTTCGGCGCGTTGCTTGCCTCCCTTGCGAGCATGTGCCCGCCTGGTTCGTGCCTCTGCTTCGACTACCCCGTGGCCGAGCCGGGCGAGGAGAGCCGCCGCGCCCGCGAGCTTGCCGCCGCTGCGGGAGAGGAGATGCAGGTCCGCTACGCCGCCGCCGAGATCCCGGCCCTCCTGGCCGGTGCAGGGTTCTCGGTTTGCGAGCACCTGGACGCCGCCGAGGCGAGCCGGGCCTTCTTCGCCGCCCACAACCGGGCCGAACCCGGCCATCCGATGGCCGCGCCTGCCGGCGTCGCCTATTGCCTCGCCGAACGGGCATAGGCAAGCGATTTGCGCCCATTCGCCAGCAAAACCCGCGATTCCGGCTTCCATGACGAATCCGTGCGCATCGCCGCCCGCGTCGCCAGCGATGCGCGCATGTCCTTTCGGGAGCCTTGACGGCACCATGTCGGACATATGCGAGCACACCGCCCGGTCAGGCCCGGCACCCTGCGCGCCCAGACCGCTCGCGCCATCCGAGCAGGGCGAAAACCCGAGGCATGGATGCGACTGCGAACCAGCGAAAACGCGGCGAACCGTGCCCGGCCCTGGCCCGTCCGGCACCCGGTGCCAGCACGAGTACCGGCACCGGAATAGCGGAAAGCCGGCACCGGAGAGAGCACCCACCGACCAAAGCAAGCCACGGCCATCCCCAGCCAGTCCCGCCCGCCGCGTACGTCCCGATTCGGAACGCAAGCACGCACAACGACGCGGAGGCAAAACCTCCGCGTCGTCCAGTCGCAATTGTCAAAGCAAGGAATCAGATCGCGTGCGGATCGAGCTTCCACACTTCGTCGGCATAGTCCTTGATCGTGCGATCGGAGGAGAAGCGGCCGGAGTTGCAGATGTTGATCCACGCCTTGCGCTGCCAGTCCTTCTGGTCGCGGTAGTCGAGGGCCATCGCGTCGCGCATGTGACGGTAGGCCTCGAAGTCGCCGAGCACGTAGTACACGTCCGGGCTCTCCCACGAAGAGCCGTCGAGCAGGGAGGCTCGCAGGTCGTGGAAGTCGCCGGTGCCGCCGTCGTTGAGGGTGCCGTCGACCATCGCGTCGATCACGCGCTTGAGCCCTTCGACGGTCTCGTAGGCTTCGCGCGGCTGGTAGGTCTGGCGCAGTTCGATGAGCTCTTCTTCCTTGGCGCCGAAGATGTAGGCGTTGCCTTCGCCGACGGCTTCGTTGATTTCGACGTTCGCTCCGTCGAGGGTGCCGAGGGTCAGCGCGCCGTTCATCATGAACTTCATGTTCGAGGTGCCCGAGGCTTCCTTGCCGGCGGTCGAAATCTGCTCGGAGACGTCGGCGGCGGGAATGATGTGCTCGGCCGGGGACACGTTGTAGTTCTCGACGAAGAGTACCGCGAGGCGGCCTTCCATCGCCGGGTCCTCGTTCACCAGGCGGCCCACCTCGTTGATGAACTTGATGATGGACTTGGCGCGTCGGTAGCCGGGGGCGGCTTTCGCGCCGAAGATGAACACGCGCGGGGTCACGTCGAGCGCCGGGTTGTCCTTGAGGCGGAAGTAGAGGTCAAGGATGTAGAAGGCGTTGAGCAGCTGGCGCTTGTATTCGTGCAGGCGCTTGATCTGCACGTCGTAGATGGCGTCGGTGGGGATGTCCACGTCGTCGCGGTTCTTGATCCACGCGGCGAAGTCCTCCTTGTTCGCGCGCTTGATTTCGGCGAGGGCTTCCTGCACGTCGGGGTCGTCGGCCTTGTCGGCATGCTTTTCGAGCACGGACAGGTCGGTGACCCACTCGTCGGAGCCGGTCACGGAGGTCAGGAGCGAGGCAAGGCGCGGATTGCAGGTGTTGAGCCAGCGGCGCTGGGTCACGCCGTTCGTCTTGTTGTTGAACTTTTCGGGCCAGATGTCGTACCAGTCATGCAGGGTGTCGCGCTTGATGATTTCGGTGTGCAGCGCGGCTACGCCGTTGATCGAGTAGGAGGCGTAGCAGGCGATCCAGGCCATGTGCACGCGGCCGTCGCGCAGGGGCGCCATGTAGTCGATCTTGCCCGGATGGCAGCCGGCTGCGGCGAGTTCGATGCGGAAACGACGGTCGATTTCGGCCACGATTTCGTAGATGCGCGGGAAGAGCTGGTGGAAGATCGGCGCTTCCCAGGTTTCCAGGGCCTCGGCGAGAACCGTGTGGTTCGTGTAGGCGAAGGTGCCTTGCACCTGTTCCCACGCCTCGTCCCATTCCATGCCGTAGACGTCCATGAGCAGGCGCATGAGCTCGGGCACGGCAAGCACCGGGTGGGTGTCGTTGAGCTGGATGGCGTTGAAGTCCTTGAAGGTCCTGAGCGTTTCGCGGGCGCGCGCGTCGAGTTCTTCGGAACGCTTGCCTTCGGCGTTGAGCGGGTGGCCGTCGTGGTCGAGCGTGTCGAGTCCGGCGTGGACGCGCAGGTGGGCGTCGATCATGGACTGGAGGGAGGCGGAGACGAAGAAGTACTGCTGGCGCACGCGCAGCACTTTGCCGTCATAGGTGGTGTCGTTCGGGTAGAGCACGCGGCACAGGTCGTTGACGCGCTCGCGCTCGACGATGGCGTCGGTGAAGCGCTGGGAGTTGAAGGCGTCGTAGTCGAACTCTTCGATCGGCTCGGACTTCCACAGGCGCAGCGTGTTGACGTTGCGGGTTCCGTAGCCGGTGATCGGCATGTCGTAGGGAATGGCGCGAACGTCCATGTCGGCAAAGTGGACGTAGCGCTCGGACTCTTCGCGGCGGATGACGAAGGGGTAGCCTTCTTCCATCCAGGGGTCGGGATGTTCGGACTGGAAGCCGTTGTCGATGGTCTGCTTGAACAGGCCGTAGCGGTAGAGGATCCCGTAGCCGGTGACGGGCAGGTCGAGCGTGGCGGTGGAGTCGAGGAAGCATGCGGCGAGGCGGCCGAGGCCTCCGTTGCCGAGAGCGGCGTCGTGCTCCTCTTCGAGGACGACGCTGATGTCCTGGCCGTAGGCCTTGAGGGCTTCGCGGGCGTCGTCGAGCAGGTTGAGGTTGGTGAGGTTGTTGAGGAGGGCGCGGCCCATGAGGAACTCCGCCGAGAAGTAGGCGGCGTGGCGCGCATGCTTGTAGGTTTCCTGGGTGCGGTCCCAATCGTCGGCGAGCTGTTCGACGACGAGGGAAGAAAGCCCGGTCCAGAACTCCATCGGCGTGGATTCGCGCGTGGTTCGGCCCGAGACGGAGCGCACGAAGGCGCCGAGGGACTGGGTGATGGCCTTGCTCATGGGCAACTCCTTTTCCGAGAGGTGTTTCCGCTAGGCTACGGAAAATCGCCGGCCAGCCGCAGGGCAAAATGGCCCGTGAGACGCGCGACGCAGCTCAAAAAATACGTTTGCGCAGGTAGAAGACGTGTTCACGGAAACGACGTGGCCAATTCCTCACGTTGGAATCCGTAGCGGGATGCGCGGATTCAGGTGCCGGTCAGCTCGATGGAACCGGAAAGCATCCAGTTTCCCTCGCGGATCGGGTTCGGGCGGCGTGGCGGGGTTCCCGCGCCAAGGGAATCGATGCGCGGGGGAATCGTCGCCAGGCCGACGGATGCCGCCTTCGCAACCGAAGCGGCAGGGGCCTTGCCGCGGGCGTCTCCGACTGCGGCAGCCGGGACGGCCGTGCCCTGCGTCGTCCTTCCAATTCCCGCAAGCCTGCACGACAGCGAGTTGAGGGCGACGGCGATGCGGGCGTAGAGCACGGCGCGACGGCCGCCGCGGGCCGGACTCTCCTGGGCGGCGCGACGGCATGCCATCGCCTTGATTCCGAAACTGCGGGCGTTCGCACGGGCCCAGTGCGCGACGGCGGCGAACACGGTTGCGCGCACACGCACGTACCCCAGAGCCCAGACAATCGTTGTCGACAGCGCGACGGTGAAGGTCACGGCCAGTACCCACCAGGGGAAACCGGGCTGGAGCGCGCTGGCCGAACCGGTGACGGGAAGCGCCGCGGCTCCTCGCGCGACATGAATGGCGGAACGGAGGGCGAACCAGTCGACGGCGCTTTCGTAGCAGTACGTGACCACGCCGGAAGCGAAGGTGACGATCGCCGCGGTCGCGGGAACGTTTGCACGCCATTTTCGGTTCGTCACCATATGTCTACCTACTCGCTGTTTTTCGGACACGATCGCCTTTGTCTTTCCACTGACACCATTATCCACAATTTGTTATCTGAATGCGAGCGAAAGGTGAACAACTATGTCAAGCGCACCAAAGAAAATCCTTAAACACCCTTAAGAACCTTGAAATTGCGCCACGGGACACGCGGATTTCAATAAAGTTTAAGAACCTGAAAACGTGTCCAGGGTCACACTCCATGCGGAAGCGGGCCACGTCCGCGCAGCCGAAACCCACCACGCCGCAAACGCCATCATATCCGCCCTCTCGCACCTGAATGCCGGGTTTTCCCGCCCCTGCCGTGCCGTCCCGGGAGGCCACCCGGATCCCGCCGGGGCGAAGCCGCACATTGCGCCCCAGCCGCCCGCGAAGGGGCCTGACCCCATTGATGCGCCCCAAGGCCGCACCGCCCCCGCCAGCCGACCCCCATTGCGCCAGCCGCTCACGCCCCGCGAATCTCGACGCTCGCAAACCCCGCGTCGCGCGCAACAGCGCACAATTCGCCCCACCGGCGCCGCCAGCTTGCGCCGTCCCAGCGTCGCGCCATCGCCCGAAACACCTCGTCGGTTCCGGCCATGCGCGCCTCCTGGAGCGCGAAACGCTCCACGCCGCGAGCGCGCAGCTCCTCCACGAGCCCGCCAAGGCTTTCCGCCGCCGGGGAACCCGGATGCACCGTCGTGCGAATCTCGTAGCCAAGGGGGCGAAGACCGACGACGCAGGCGTTCTCCCCGGCGTTTTCGTGCGCGTCACGCGCATTCTCGCCCGCACGCCCACCGCGCCTGTCCGCCTCGGCCAGCAGAAGATCGAGACATTCCCACGCCTTCGCCCCGGCGTCGGCTCCGGCAGCCGCACGATAGTCGCCGGGCAGGGCCTTGATGTCAAGCCCGACCCAATCCACAAGCGGCAAAAGCCCTGCGAAACGACGCGGATACGCGCCGCCCGTGTGAAGCCCGACCTCGAAGCCGAGCTCGCGAGCCTCCGCCATTGCCGCAGCAAGCCCGGCCTGCCTCGTCGCCTCGCCGCCGGAGAATACAACGGCGTCGAGCAGGCCACGGCGGCGGCGCAGGAAGGCGCGAACGTGATCCCACGGCACCCGGCCCGGCGCGCGGGGATCAAGGATTTCGTGGTTCTGGCAGTACGGGCATCGCCACGGACATCCCTGCAAAAACACCGTCGCGGCAAGCCTTCCCGGCCAGTCCACCGTCGACAGCGGCACGAAACCGGCGATTGCGAGGGCGTCTCCCGCGTGCGCTTCGTCCTTCTTCACTCCCCGTACCGCCTCCAGTTTGGGGACGGGCCCCAATCGGGAGGATTCTCCCGTTCGGGGCCCGTCCCCAAACTGGAGGTTTCGACGCGCGCGAACCCCACGCCCGCGCCGCGCGACAGCCTACAACGTCGCCCCCGCCATCGCCGCGCCGCCCGCCGCCTTCGACCCCAAAGCGCTCTCGGCGAACATGACACGCTCGGCATACTCGCCCTTCTTGCCGATGTTGAAGGACTGGACGGGACGGAAGTAGCCCATCACGCGCGTCCACACCTCGCAGGCCACCGGCTCGGCCTCGGGATGCTCCCCGGCGCAGCGCGGGCACTCGAAATGCTCGCCGGCGAGGTAGCCGTGGGTCGGGCAGATCGAGAAGGTCGGCGTGATGGTGATGTAGGGCAGATGGAAGTTCGTCAGCGCGCGGCGCACCAGCGCCTTGCACGCCTCGCCGGAACTCATGCGCTCGTTCATGTACAGGTGAAGCACCGTGCCGCCGGTGTACTTCGACTGCAAGTCCCACTGCTTCTCGAGCGCCTCGAAGGCGTCGTCGGTGTAGCCGACGGGCAGCTGCGAGGAGTTCGTGTAGTAGGGC
>CACYEE010000097.1 GCA_902773415.1 uncultured Actinomyces sp. | reverse complement strand
TGGTCCTCTTCGAGGAGGCTCGAGGCGACCCCGTGGCCCTGCGCCGCGAGGAAGGTGAAGAGCATGCCGCCGCCGATGAGCAGCGTGTCGACGCGGGGCAGCAGGTGCCCGATGACGCCGAGCTTGTCGGACACCTTCGAGCCGCCGAGAATCACGGTGTAGGGACGCTCGGGGTTCTTCGTGGCGCGCGAGAGCGAATCGATTTCCTTGAACACGAGTTCGCCGGCAGCCGACGGAAGGAGCTTGGCGACATCGTAGTCGGAGGCCTGTGCGCGGTGCACGACGCCGAAGCCGTCGGACACGTAGGCGTCAGCAAGAGCGGCGTATTCCTTGGCGAGCTCGGCACGCTCCTCCTCCACCTTCGAGGTCTCGCGCGCATCGAAACGAACGTTCTCCAGGAGAACGACGTCGCCGTCGGACATCGCGGCAACCTTGGCCTGGGCATCCTCGCCGACGGTGTCCGCAGCGAGAACGACGTCCTTGCCGAGAAGCTCGCCAAGACGCTCGGCCACGGGGGCGAGCGAAAAATCGGGGTTGACCTTGCCCTTGGGACGGCCGAGGTGGGCCATCACGACAACCTTCGCACCGGCTTCGAGAAGGCGGTTCAAGGTGGGCAGGGCGGCACGGATACGGCCGTCGTCGGTGATGTTCTTGTTCTCGTCGAGCGGAACGTTGAAATCGGAGCGAACGAGCACCTTCTTGCCCGCGAGATCCCCAAGCGAATCAATCGTCCTCATGCTGATCCTTCCTGTGATGAGGTTCGAATTCCCGCGCAACGTAGCGCGGCGGCGCAACGGGCCTCGCATGCCTGGGTTCAGACGACCGCCACGCCCGCGAAAACCGCACTGTCCGCAGCGGGCCGGAGGCTCCGTTCTCCAGGCCCAAGTCTAGCCGCTGGACGAAAGATTCGGTCATGTCCTAGTAAGAATGGTGCATATCTCTCACGGCGTCCATCGTGCTCGGAATCGACAGTTCCGCGGCACGCTTGTCCGCCATCGAATTGAGGCGCCGGAGCCTTCCCGCCACGGCGTCCTTCGTCGCCGGCGGAGTCATCCGCTCGCCAAGCAGGTTGAGCGAGTCTTCGGGGAACCTGACACGGAACTCCCCCGCCTCCCGCAGGTTCGCGGGGATATCGTCGCCGAGAATCTCGAAGGCCCGCTTGACGCGGATGACCGCAATGACCGCGGCATCGGCCGAACGCCGCATGTTCGCGTCGTCGAAATTGGCCAGGCGATTCGCCGAACCGTGGACCTCGCGCTCGCCGCGAAGCTGTTCCCAGGCGGCAACGGCATTCTTCGCGCCCATGCGCGTGAGCATCTCGGCGATTGCGTCGCCATCTCGGATATCGACCCTGAACGCGCCACGAGACTCGCGGGCGCGGTAGCTGACGCCGAGGCGACGGGCAAGGCCGCCGACGCCGTAGGCGGCCTCGAGGGACGGGCAAACAAGCTCGAGGCCGGAATTTCGGCCCGGTTCCATCAGCGCGCCTCGCGCAAGGAAGGCCCCGCGCCATGCGGCGCAGGCATCGGCCTTCGAACCTCCGACAATCACCGGGCTCATGCCCCGCACAAGCGTGCCCTGCCCGTCGATGAGTCCGATCTTGCGCGCAAAGCGCTCGCCTTTCGTTCCGACCCGCACAACGAACTGCGTGCCTTGCCGCATGTTCGCTCCGACGGTCAGCAGCTCCGGCTCGATCTTGAAAACCTCGAAGACGAGATCCCATAGATGCTTTGCCGCACCGGCATGGGCCACCTCGGCGGCAACGGAAATGTTGCCGCCCTGGATCTGGACTCCGCCCGCAAAGCGAAACATCGCCGAGATTTCCGCCAGCATGCTCGACTGGAGCTTCGGATATACCTGCACCAGCTCGTCCTTGACCGATTGCGTCAATGCGGACATGTGTACCTTTCCGTCAGTCGCGACGCTCGCCCGAACCAGCCACGTCGCCAAGAATTCCCTCGAAGGCGTCACGGTAGGCAGCGCCGAGGCGCAGCGTATCGTGACGCGCGGAGCCGTCGCCCATTCTAACCTGCCTCATGAGCAGATGCGCCCCGCATTCACGTGCGGCCTTCTGCGTCTCCTGGATGTCGTCGACGGCCGACGGATCGGCAAGGACGACGTCGAGATGAAGGCCGGGCGCGTGCTCGTGGAAGGACCGGATGTGGTCGGAGGCGGTCATTCCCCGCGTCTCCTTTTCGGCAAGGAGATTGAGCGACAGAATCTTCTTCGCCTTCGTCTTTTCGAGAGCATCGACCGTGTCGGGAATCAGCAGATGCGGAATGATCGACGTGTACCACGACCCGGGGCCAAGCACCGCCCAGTCGGCCCCGGAAATCGCCTCGAGCGCCTCGGGCTGGGCGGGAGGGTCGTTCGGAATCAGCTCGACGTGCTCGACGGTTCCCGTCGCCGTCGCCGTGTTGTGCTGGCCTCGAACCTTCCTCATGCGCTCTCCGTCGCGCACGCGGGCTTCGATGTCGAGGGGAATCGGGGACATCGGAAGCACACGCCCCTTGATTCGCAGCAGCTCGCCGACCCAGTCGAGAGCCGCTACGGGATTGCCCAGCTGTTCCCAGAGGGAGAGGATGAGAAGGTTGCCGAGGGCGTGGCCGTCGAGCGGCCCATCGGAAGAGAAGCGGTGCTGAAGCACGTCACGCCACGTCTGGCCCCACTCCCCGTCGTCGCACAGGGCGGAGAGCGCCATGCGCAGGTCGCCGGGCGGAAGCACGGCGAATTCTTCGCGCAGCCGCCCGGACGAGCCGCCGTCGTCGGCAACGGTAACGATCGCGGTGAGGTTCTGGGTGATGAGCCGAAGCGCGCCGAGCGTGGCGGACAGGCCGTGGCCTCCGCCGAGGGCAACGATTTTCGGCCCGCGCGAACCGGTCTGCATCTCTTACTCCTTCCCGAGGTCGCGGTGGACGGTTCGCACGACCAGGCCCTTGTCGCGCAGCTTCCGGGCAACCGCTTCGGCGATGGCGACGGAGCGGTGCTTGCCTCCGGTGCAGCCGACCGCGATATTGACGAAGGGCTTGAGTTCGCGTGCGTAGCCCTTCATGATCGAGGCGAGGATATCGGAATACTGCCCGACGAAATCCGCGGCTCCTGGCAGTCCGAGAACGTAGTCGGAGACTTCCCGATCGTGTCCGGTCAGATGCCGCAGTTCGCTGACCCAGTACGGGTTTGCGAGGAAGCGCACGTCGACCATGTTGTCGGCGTCGAGCGGAACGCCGTATTTGAATCCGAAGGAGGTCACGGTGATTTTCGGAGTTGTCGGGTCGGCGTTTTCCCCCGCGACGAGCTGGCGCACCTTGCGGGCAAGGTCGTGGACGGAGAGCTTCGTCGTGTCGATGACAATGTCGGCCTGGTCCTTGAGGGAGGTCAGGAGGGCGCGCTCGGCGAGGATTCCGCCCATGAGTCGGCCGTCGCCCTGAAGCGGGTGGGGGCGCCGCACGCTTTCGAACCGGCGGACGAGTTCTTCGTCCTCGCAGTCGAGGAACAGGAGGCGGTGGGGTATTTTCGATTCCTCAAGGGCGCGAAGGTCGTCCTCGAGGTCGTCGAAGAACTTTCCGGAACGGACGTCGACGACGGCCGCGAATTTCGTGATTCCGGTTGCCGGGCCGATGATCTTGAGCAGCGAGCCGAGAAGGCTGGGCGGCAGATTGTCGACGACATACCACTCGAGATCCTCAAGCGTTTCGGCCGTACGGGTGCGCCCCGCCCCCGACATGCCCGTGACGATAAGAAGCTCCGTATCCTCGGGTTGCGGCAGCATCGCCGCCTCGTCATGGGCGGAGATTGCACGCATGACGCCCGTGTCCTGAATTTCGTTCATGCGTTCCATTATGCACTTCGCGGCGTTCCCTGTCTTTCCCGTGACGGTCCTCCCGTTTGGGGACGGGGCGATTTCAGGAGAATCCTCCCGTTTGGGGCCCGTCCCCAAACGGGAGGATTGCGAGGCGGCGGGAACCTGGCCGGATCAGCGGGCGAGCGCTTCGCGGATGCGCGCGGCCATTGCGGGACCGATGCCGGGCACGGAGCACAGCTCCTCTTCGCTGGCCTCACGAACCCTCGCCACCGAACCGAAAGCCTTGAGCAGGGCCTTCTGCTTGGCCGGGCCAAGCCCGTCAACCTTGTCCAAGACCGAGCGCGTCATGGACTTCGTTCGCTTCTTGCGATGGAAAGCAATGGCGAAGCGGTGGGATTCGTCGCGCAGCTGCTGGAGCAGACGGAGCGCGGGCGAAGTGCGCGGGAAGATGACCGGGAAATCGTCGCCGGGAATCCATACCTCTTCCAAACGCTTGGCAAGGCCAATCACCTGCACGTCGGCCCCCATTTCGTCGACAACGCGCCGGGCGGCGTTGACCTGCGGCAGGCCGCCGTCGACGACAAGCAGATCGGGCCGGTAGGCAAAGCGCCTCGGCTTGCCGTCGCCGTCGACCGGCACGGAGGCCTCGGACTCTTCTGAGCCGCGCTCGTCGATGCGGGCCAGGCGCCGGCGCAGCACTTCGTCCATTGCCGCCGTGTCGTCGGGCACGCCGTTGCCGTCCGGGCCACGCACGATGTAGTGCCGGTAATCGGACTTCTTCGCAAGCCCGTCTTCGAAAACGACCATCGAGCCGACCTGGTCGCGACCTTGGGTATGCGAAATGTCGTAGCATTCGATTCGCAGCGGGGCCCG
>CACYEE010000096.1 GCA_902773415.1 uncultured Actinomyces sp. | reverse complement strand
TCGCGCGCCTCTCCTATCCTAGCGAGCCGCGCGCGCGCATCGGCCCCGTTCGCCCTCGGTACTTCCCGGTGAGCAATTGTCCACATTTGCCCTCCCTCTTTCCCGGCACGGGAAAAACGTGAATAATGGACTGCCGAACTTCTCGCCACCGACCGGAAGAGACTGCCATGAGCGAAACCGCCCTTGCCCGTGCCATCGCCGCCGAGCAGGAATTCGTCGATCTCGCCTACGGTCTGCTCGACGCGCAGAGCACAGCCTATCGCGAACGCCTCCACGCCGTGAGGACCATGACAGGGCTCGAATCGCCCGGCGAACTGACCGAACGCGACTCCTTCGCCGCCCATTACGAGGATGCCCTTTCCCGGCTCGCGCACGTCGAGAACCGTCTCGTGCTTGGCCGCCTGGATACGACCGACGGCGAGACCCGCCACATCGGACGCATCGGACTCGCCCATGACAACCAGGACATCGCCCTGCTCGACTGGCGGGCCCCGCAGGCCGTGCCTTTCTATCAGGCTACCGCGGCGCATCCCGGCGGCGTCGCGCTGCGCCGCCACATCGCGACGCGGCTGAGGAAGGTCACGGGCGTCGAAGACGAGCTTCTCGACGTCTCGGCCGGGACCCGCGAGGCCAACCTCACGGGAGAAGGCGCGCTCATGTCCGCTCTCAAGGCCGCACGCAACGGAAAGATGGGCGACATCGTCGCCACGATCCAGGCCGAACAGGATCGCGTCATCCGAGCCCCGGGAAGCGGGGTCCTCGTCGTCCAAGGCGGCCCCGGCACGGGGAAGACGGCCGTCGCCCTTCACCGAGCCGCCTACCTGCTCTACGCAGAACGCGGCCGCCTGGCCCGCTCGGGCGTCCTCGTTGTCGGCCCCTCGCGCCGCTTCCTCGCCTATATCGACCAGGTCCTTCCCTCCCTCGGCGAATCCGACGTCGTCTCCGTCACCCTTGGAACCCTCGTTCCCGGTCTCAGCGCCAAGGGGACGGAACGGGCCGCGCTCGCGCGGCTCAAGGGCCGGGCCGTCTGGCGAAAGATCTGCCGGCGGGCCGTCCGCGAGATTCTCGAACGTCCCCTCGAAGCCACCGTCCGTCTCAAGGTCGGCTCCGCCACGCTCAGGCTCCGCCCCGACCACGTCCGGGCCGCCCAGGAGGTCGCGCGCGAAACCGGCAAGCCCCACAACCTCGCACGCGACGCCTATGCCCGCCATCTCGTGAGGATTCTCGCCCGTCAGGCGGCGAAGGCTGCGAAAACGACCCTCGAGGACAGCCCGTGGATTACCGCCGATGTCGCCGGGAACGTCAACGTGCGCCGCGAAGTCAACCTCCACTGGCTCCCCTCCTCGCCGCTCGATCTTCTCGAACGGATGTGGGCCCGTCCGCATCTGCTTGCGCGGGCCGCCAAGGAGCTCACGCCCGACGAACGCGCCTCGCTGGTCCGCGAGAGGGGGTCGGCGCTCACCATCGGCGACATCGCGCTCATCGACGAGCTGGCCGACGTCCTGGGCCCCTACCTCTCCCCGCGCGAGCGTGCCCTCGAAACGGCAAGAAAGGCCGAACGCGAACAGCTCTCGGCCTATGTGGGCGAGACGATGAGCAGGATGAGCCTCGGCGGCGGCATCGTCAGCGCCGCCGACTTCGCCGAACGGCAGTCGGCGCGCGCCGTTTCCGGCTCGATTGCGGACCAGGCCGCCGCGGACCGGCGGTGGACATACGGGCATGTCGTCGTCGACGAGGCCCAGGAACTGACCCCGATGCAATGGGAAATGATCATGCGCCGCTGCCCCTCGCGCTCCATGACAATCGTCGGGGACCTCGACCAGCGCCAGTCCGGCGCCCCCGAGGGAGGCTGGCGGGCGCTCCTTGGCCGCCTCGGAACGCATGTCGAAGAGCGCGAACTGACAGTCTCCTACCGGACCCCGGGCGAAATCCTGCGGCAGGCCGCCGGCGTTCTCGGTGCCGCTGGCGCACCCGTTCGCCCCGTCAGGGCGGCGCGCGAGGAAAAGGACTGCCTTCGCATGATCCCCTCCGGCCGCGACGGGCTCTGCGCACGGCTCGCGCAGGCCGTTGCCGAGGAAACCTCGTGGCTCGACGCCAATCTGGGCGACGGGGCCGGCCTTGTCGCCGTCATCGTGCCCGAAAGCCTCGCGGCGGAGCTCCGCCAGGCCTTCGCGGCCGACCCCTCGCTGGCCTCCGCCATGAAATCGGTGCGCGACGCCGCGCCGCGGGTCTCGATGCTCACTGCCCGCCAGTCCAAGGGCCTCGAATACGACTGCGTCGTGCTCGCCGAGCCCGACGCCCTGCTTGCCGAAGGTCCCGGCGCGCTGTATGTCGCGATGACGCGCCCGACCCGACGCCTGGCGCTTGTCCACAGCCGACCTCTTCCCGCCCCTCTCGTACACTGAATCCGGCAGGCGCGGCGCGGGCAGGCCGGACGCGGCTTCGGGGCCCGCCGGAGGTTTCGGTGCTCGGACGGACGCCCGAAGGCGCCAGCGCGGACATATAGTTGAAGAATGGCGAAAATCCTTCTTCTCGAGAATCCGCATGAGGCAGCAGACGAAGTCTTCGAATCCTACGGCCACGAGGTCGTCCGAAACAAGGGCGCCCTGCAAGGCCAGGACCTTGTCGACGCTCTCGACGGGATCGACATGCTCGGCATCCGCTCCAAGACAAGCGTGACGGCCGAAGTCATCGGGGCCTGCCCGCGGCTTGTCGCCATCGGCTGCTACTGCATCGGCACCAACCAGGTCGACCTCGCTGCGGCCGCGAAGGCCGGCATTCCCGTCTTCAACGCTCCCTACTCGAATACGCGATCCGTCGTCGAGCTCGCCATCGCCGAAATGATCGGCCTGACCCGCCACCTGCCCGAACGCTCCCACGACCTGCACAAGAAGCGCTGGATCAAGAGCGCTTCCGGTTCCCACGAAGTGCGCGGCAAGACTCTCGGCATCGTCGGCTACGGCTCGATCGGCACCCAGCTTTCCGTTCTCGCCGAAGCCCTCGGAATGCGCGTCGTCTTCTACGACATTGCGGAAAAACTTGCCATCGGCAACGCCAAGCGCCTGCGTTCCCT
>CACYEE010000095.1 GCA_902773415.1 uncultured Actinomyces sp. | reverse complement strand
GCCGAAGCGCAGGTCGGGCTTGTCGGAGCCGAAGCGTTCCATCGCGTCCTTGTAGGTGATGCGCGCAATCGGCGTCTGAAGCTCGTAGCCGATGAGCGCCCAGATCTCCTTGAGCACTTCCTCGGCGATCGCAATGACGTCGTCCTGGTCGACGAAGCTCATTTCGACGTCGAGCTGGGTGAACTCGGGCTGGCGGTCGGCGCGGAAGTCCTCGTCGCGGTAGCAGCGGGCGATCTGGTAGTAGCGTTCCATGCCGGCCACCATGAGCAGCTGCTTGAACAGTTGGGGCGACTGCGGAAGCGCGTACCAGGAACCGGGGTTCAGGCGGGCCGGAACGATGAAGTCGCGGGCTCCTTCGGGGGTGGAACGGGTGAGCGTCGGGGTTTCGATTTCGACGAACTCGTGGCCGTCGAGAACGCGGCGGGCCGCGGCGTTGACCTTGGCGCGCAGGCGGATGGCGTTCTGCTCGAAGGAACGGCGCAGGTCGAGGTAGCGGTAGCGCAGGCGAACGTCGTCGGAGACGTTGCCGGCGTCCTCGGCGTTGTCGGAGACCTGGAAAGGAAGCGGGGCGCACGTGTTGAGGATTTCGACGTTCTCGGCCTCGACCTCGATCTCTCCGGTGGCAAGCGAAGCGTTGGCGTTTCCTTCGGGGCGTTCGCGGACGGTTCCTACGACCTTGATGCAGAACTCGTTGCGCAGTTCGTGGGCGACTTCCTCGCGGATGGTCACCTGGGCGATGCCGGAAGCGTCGCGGAGGTCGATGAAGGCGATGCCTCCGTGGTCGCGGCGACGGTCCACCCAGCCGGTGAGGGTCACTTCGGTGCCGATGTCGGAGCTTCGCAGGCTCCCTGCCTTGCGTGTGCGCAGCATGTGCGTTCCTTTCTGTTGTCTGCCCCGCGAGACGGGCGGGGTCGGGCTCGCCGCGAGACAAGCGGCGACCGTCAGTGCACCATCGTAGTGCGCTGCGCGCAGCGCACGCCGCCCGCGCCGCGGTTCGCGCCCAAGCTCACGTCGCTTCCGCGTATCAAAGGTGTCAGGCACCTTTGATACGCACGCGCCGCCCAAGCTCACAGCCGCTTTGCCTCGCCCGGACAAGCAGGGCCGATAGGCTTTGACGATGTACGCATTCGCGACGAGAGAAAGGGGAACGGGCAATGGGCGACGCGAGTCCGACGTATCTTGCGTACAGGGCCGAACGCATGTTCCTTTTTCTGTCCTTCGGAATCATTTCGCTGATCGGTTTCGAGTCGCTTGCGGTGGCGACGGCCATGCCCACGGTCGTCGAATCCCTTGACGGGCGCGCAATGTACGCCCTTGCCGTGGGCGTTCCGATGGCGGCGCAGCTCCTGACCGTCTCTCTGGCCGGGCCGTGGTCCGATTCGATCGGGCCGCGTTCATGCCTGTGTGCCGGGCTTGCGCTGTTTTCGGGAGGGCTTCTCGCTGCGACCGCGGCACCCTCGATGTCCCTTCTCGTTCTCGGCCGCGCCGTCCAGGGCCTCGGCGGAGGACTCTGCGTCGTACCTCTCTATGCGATTATCGGCTCAAGCGTACGTCCGACGAGGCAGCCGCAGTTCTTCGCCGCCTTTGCGGCCGCCTGGATCCTTCCCGGACTGATCGGCCCCGCCATTGCCGGCTTCGTTGTCGCGCGGTGGTCATGGCGCTGGATTTTCGGCGTCGTCCCGATTCTCGTTGTCCTCCTCTCCCCCGCCATTACGAAGGTCACGTCGCAGGTTTCGACCGAACCCAGGCCGCTCGACCGCGACGGCCTGCGCCACAGCATCGTTCCCGCCACCGTCGCAGGCATCGCCGTCGCGCTCCTTCAGGTGACTTCGGGAACGAACACTGGAGGCTACACTCCGGCAGCGCTCGCGACTGTCATCGTCGCTGCCATCGTGTCGATCGTCGCGATTCGCCCGCTGCTGCCGGCAGGAACCTTCACGTCGCGGCGCGGGCTCGGCTCGACGATTCTCCTTCGCGGAACCGTCAACGGCACCTTCATCGCAACGGAAGCCTATTTGCCGCTCATGCTCAAGGAGAACCACGGCTGGTCGCCCTTCCAGGCCGGCCTCGTCCTCACGATCAGCTCGGTCACGTGGGCTCTCGGCTCGTGGTATCAGGGCAAGATCGCAAGCCGGAAGATTCTTCGCCTTCTTCCCGTCATCGGAGCCACGTGCCAGCTTGTCGGAATCTGCCTCGCCATTCCCGTGGCCTTCTCCCAGGTGCATGGCGCCTTCGTCCTCCTCGGATGGCTTATCGCCGGAACCGGCTGCGGCCTCGCCTACCCGGGCATGAGCGTCCACGCACTCGCCCTGACCCCCTTGGAACGCAAGGGGCAGACCTCCTCGGCGCTCCAGCTTGCCGACACCTTCGGCGCGGCCTTTTCGATTGCGATTTCCGGCCTCGCCTTTGCCCTGCTTCAACCTTCCGAATCCCTTCCCTTCGTCGGCGCAATCGGCCTCATGGCGATCATCCAGATCGGTGCCGTCGTCTGCGCGACGCGCATCCAGCCCGTCCCCGGCTCCGCCGAGGCCCTCCGGCTTCACCATACGTATTCTCTCGACAACGAAAGCGACCACTCATGAGCGACGTCAATTCAACCAACTTGACCTTTGCCGATCTCGGCCTGCCCGGCGACCTTCTCCAAGCCGTCAGCGATCTGGGTTTTGAGAACCCGACAGCGATCCAGGCTCAGGCGATTCCGCATCTTCTGGCCGGCTCGGACGTGCTCGGCGTCGCCCAGACGGGTACCGGAAAGACCGCCGCCTTCGGCCTGCCGCTGCTTGCCACGATCGATCCGGAACTCCCGGAGGTCCAGGCACTCGTCCTTGCGCCCACGCGAGAACTGGCCATGCAGGGCGCCGAGGCGATGGCATCCTTCGCCGCCCGTTCCCGCGACGTCGACATCGTCGCGGTCTACGGAGGCTCCTCCTACGGCCCGCAGCTCAAGGCGCTGAAGGCGGGCGCGCAAGTCGTCGTCGGCACGCCCGGGCGCGTCATGGATCTGATGGCAAAGGAAGCTCTGAACCTGTACAGCGTCCGCTATTTCGTTCTTGACGAAGCCGACGAAATGCTGCGCATGGGTTTCGCGGAGGATGTCGACGACATCGCGTCGAAGGTTCCCGACGAAAGGACGACCGCTCTCTTTTCCGCAACGATGCCTCCGGCAATCAGGCGCGTTGCCGAACGCCACCTGTCCGACCCGGAAGAAGTGACGATTTCCCGCCCCGCCTCCACCGTTTCGACGATTCGCCAAAGCTACGCCGTCGTTCCCCACGAATACAAGACGGCTGCGCTTGCGCGTGTCCTTGCCGTCTCGAACGCCGAAGCGGTGCTTGTCTTCGTTGCGACACGCGCAATGGCCGAGGAACTGTCGCTCGAACTCGGCTCCCGCGGCATCCATGCTGCGGCCCTTTCCGGCGACGTGGCCCAAAAGGACCGCGAAAAGCTCGTCGGGCGTCTGCGCCAAGGGCACCTCAGCGTCATCGTTGCGACGGATGTTGCCGCCCGCGGCCTCGATGTCGAGCGCATCGGACTTGTCGTGAATTACGATATTCCCCGAGAATCGGACACATACGTCCATCGCATCGGACGAACCGGCCGCGCAGGGCGCGAGGGCGAAGCGCTCACCATCATCACGCCTCGCGAGCTTGCGAAACTTCGCCGCATCCAGAGGGTGACGAAGGCCGAACTCAAGGAGAGCTCGATTCCGTCTGCATGGGAAGTGGCACGGCATATGGCTGAACGCACCATCGAAGCCGCCCACGCCCGCGCCGTCCTCGGCCCCCTCGATGTCTATGCGGACCTCCTTTCGGAGTACCGCGAATCCCGGGAGGGCGTGTCGAACGATTTCCTTCCCGAGGAAGCAAGCCGCGAACCGTTGGAAGGCAACGTTCCTCGCTTCGATGCCGATTCGGGCGAGGAGACCGGCGAAGCCCGCCATTCCTTCCTGTCCGACGGGCAGCTCATTGCTGCGCTTCTTGCCCTTGCGACACGGGACGGAGGAATTGCCGCTGACGAACCCGAAGTCATACATGCCGAGGCCGATGCGCACAAGGACAGTGCGAAAGGCAAGAAGGACCGCAGGGAACGCCCCCGTCTCGACGGCGCAGTCAGGTATCGTATCGAGGTCGGACACCGCGACAAGGTCCGCCCCGGTTCGATCGTCGGAGCCCTCACCCACGAGGGCGGACTGGACGGAAAACGCATCGGGCATATCGACATCTTCCCGACGTTCTCGCTTGTCGATATTGCAGGAGACCTTGACGACGAGACGTGGGAGCGCATTGGCGGGATTCGGGTATCCGGTCGGCGTCTGCGAATCAGCATCGACAGAGGGCCGAAGACGCGGCGCTACGACAACGACGGCAAAAAGGACGCGACGCCCGCGAAGCACGTGCGCCACGACAGGTTTCGGGGCCGCAGGCAGGACTACCATGACCGCCGCCGAGGCCGCGACCCGTTCCGCACGCGCAACGCACGGAGTTCGGCGAAGCGGCGAGGATACTGACCGACGCGGAGCATTCTGCGCGGCCGCCGCTGCCTCGCGGCGTCTTCGTTCAGCCAATAGGGCGACAAAGGAGGGCCAGCCGGCAAACCGGCTGGCCCTCCTTTGTCGCCTGTGGCGGCCCTTAGATTGCCTTGAACTGGGAGCGGGCCTTTTTCGCCTGCTCGTCGGTGACTTCGTCCGAGGAATCCGCGCAAACGGTCGGGAACGCGACGAGCGTCCCCCGGACTTCGTTCCAGACCTTCTTCACGGCAATGCCGAAGACTCCCTGCCCCCCGTACACGAGATCGATGATTTCCTGCTCCTCGGTGCATTCGTAAATCGAGGCACCGTCGCTCATGAGGGTAATCGCCGCGAGATCGTCGGTTCCCCGCGCGTTGAGCGTCTTTGCTGCCTCGCGGACCTGACCAAGAGAAACACCCGCATCGAGAAGCTTCTTGATGACGCGGAGAACCAGAAGATCGTGGAAGGAATAGAGTCTCTGGCTTCCCGAACCCTTCGCGCCTCGGATGGACGGGGAGACAAGGCCCGTGCGGTCCCAATAGTCGAGCTGCCGATAGGTAATCCCCACTGCCTCGCGTGCGACGGCGCTCTGGTAGCCGGTCTTTTCGTCGATACCCGCAAGAGGGTCGCCGAAAAGCATCGGCTGGCGCTGATTAAGTGCGTCGCTCATGCTTACCTCCATGGTGTGACGGTTGTTGCCCATGTGAAAATCGAACTACCCATAACTTTATCCCACGCATCCCTTCGACGCATCAACAATGCGGACTACGGCGTGTCTCAACCTCAACCTGAACATGACATTCTGCCGTGCGATTGACCAGCAAAAACGCCAAACGGACAGGCTGCCCGCTTTCGCCGGTGAGAATCGGCACGGCCTAGCGCAGCTCAATTTCCACATTCTCTCCCAGCAAGGCTCGGTAGAGCCGAACCATTGTCGCCGCATCCTCGCCGACCTTCGTCATTGCCCTCTGACGCGCAACGGGAGTCTTCTTCGCACGTTCCGCAGCCGTGGCATTCGCAATGGTGACTGCGTGCGCATGAGCCGAGGTTGCGATTGCGCGAATCTGGCGAAGGTCGAAACCTGCCTTGAGAAGCGCCTGCGCGAAAAGGACAATCTCCGGCGCCTGCGACGTAAACCGACCGCGCGCATCGACATGCAGAATGCCGAAATGAACCATGCGTTCAAGATCCGCCACGCTCGCACCCGTCAAATCGCGCATCTGTTCGAGGGTCAGCCGAGTGCCGGGCTGGGGGCGCCTGATTTCGCTTTCGGGAACCACCCTCATCCGGTCGGAGGCAACGTCTTCGAGCCGTTCCCCGGCGTCGAGCTGAGCCAGCAGCTCGCGAATCTGGTCGAGCGGCAGGTAGCGGTCGCGCTGCTGCGCAAGAACGAAGCGGAGACGCTCGGCATCCGCCTCCGAATACAGCCGCTGGTTCGACGCCGTGCGATGAGGGCTAATCAGGCCCTTCATTTCAAAATGCCGAATCTTCGACACCGAAAGAAGAGGAAACTCCGTTTCGAGCCGCGCACGCACGTCGCCAATCCGAAGCTGCGGTTCATGCGAGAGCTCCTGAGGCCAGCTCGTCTGCTCCGCCCGATCTTCATGCGGCTCACGTGCCTCGCGCCGCGCTGCCGCACCGGTCACTGCTGCGCCT